>CAMOHF010000027.1 GCA_946614685.1 uncultured Clostridia bacterium
TGAGGAGCTTCTGAAGGAGAAGATCGATCGCGTGCTTGTGACCAAGAATATCATCCTTGAGAATCTCTATAAGAAGCCGGCCATCGATGCAGGCGAGCTCTTTGAAACCCTGATGGAATACAAGAAGATGGTTGAACCCTATGTATGTGATGTGAGCGCATTTCTCTGGGATGCCATCAAGGAAGGCAAGAACATCCTGCTTGAGGGACAGCTCGGTTCCCTGAAGGATCCCGATCACGGTATCTATCCGATGGTAACCTCTTCCTCCACACTGGCCGCATACGGAGCCATCGGCGCCGGTATTCCTCCCTATGAGATCAAGAAGATCGTGACGGTTGTGAAGGCTTACTCTTCCGCAGTAGGTGCGGGCGCCTTTGTAAGCGAGATCTTCGGTGATGAGGCAGATGAACTGCGCAGACGCGGTGGCGACGGCGGAGAGTACGGTGCTACGACGGGAAGACCCAGACGTATGGGATGGTTTGACTGTGTGGCTACCAAGTACGGATGTCGTATCCAGGGAACCACGGATGTGGCTTTCACAGTGCTTGACGTACTCGGCTATCTGGATGAGATTCCTGTCTGTGTCGGATATGAGATTGACGGAGAGGTGACCACGGATTTCCCGACCACCTATCGTCTCGAGAAGGCCAAGCCGGTCTTAAAGACGCTTCCCGGCTGGAAGTGTGATATCCGAGGAATCAAGAAGTATGAGGATCTCCCGGAGAACTGCAGAAAGTACATCGAATTTGTGGAAAAAGAGATCGGCTTCCCGATCACCATGGTTTCCAACGGACCGAAGAGAAGCGATATCATCTACAGAAACGCATAAGAAATATAAAAATGCCGCGAGAGATCGCGGCATTTTTATTGTGCGTTAAGCGGGCTGATCGGGGAATCTGACCGAAATCTCCCCGCTTGATACGGGCATCGTCAGTCCCTGGCTGTCCCGAACAATCAAATCTCCGTCGGCGTTGATGCCGAGGCAGGTGTAGGTGGGTAGATCGTCCGTGCTTATGGTGTAAGGGTCTGCGGCTGCAGCGGTTCTACCGTAAGGGATCAGGAAGATCTCGCCGCCGTTCCCGAGCAGTTTCTGATTGTAGGATCCGACGATGGATGTAAGAGAAGCGTGCTTCACATACTTGTCATACTCCCGAAAGAAGATTTCAAAAAAGAGAGTAAGCAGCGCATCTTTGTCGGTCTTTGTACCGGTGGCCATATAGATGGAGCCTGCCTTTTGACCGACGGACTCGGGGAAGCTTTCGTTGTTGATGTTCGCACCGATACCGATAATGACCGCACGTGATCCCGGAGCAATGTGTTCTTCGACTTCGACGGATTCTGTCAGAATGCCGACGATCTTCCTTCCGGAAAGCAGGATGTCGTTCGGCCACTTGATCTGTGTGGCTGCGCCCGTCAGCTTGTCGATGGCAGCAGACATGGCGTAGGCAGCCAGGATGGTAAGCCCGGGAAGCTTCTCGGCGGGAAGCTTCGGTATCACGATCAGACTCATATAGATGCTGTCCGTGCTGTCGGAGACAAAGGATCTGCCAAGCCGCCCCTTGCCCGCAGTCTGTGTGTCCGCAAGGATCAGGGTGCCTGAAGCGGCATACGTGGAAAGAAGCCGCTTGGCGGCTTCGTTCGTTGAGTCGATGACCGAATGGTGGATGATACACCGAATACCCTTATACTTCGTCGGGCTGATCGGCGGCTGATTTGTCGGTAGTTTCAGATGTGAGTTCATGGTTTTCCGTGTTCCTGTATTTCTCTGGTATTTCGATTTCGGATTCCTCGTCATCCTTGTGGGGAATGCGTTCGTTGACAAAGTTGTAAATCCTGGCACACAGCTCGCCCTTCATGGTGAAGGGGATGACGTAAGCACGTCGGCCGGCTTTGACATTCAAGATGGGGAAGAGTCCCGCCTCGTCTGCAAGTACCATGGTGACAAACTCGATCTGCTCAAAATCATAATGGGTCACGCCGTAGCGATGGGTGACCGTAAGTCCCTCATCATCGAAACGATAGGTGATATCGTAGGCGGACTGGCGGAAGGAACTGTAGATCAGATAGAGTCCGTAGGCGCCCAGCAGTACCATAAACATCATGGTGAGCATGGGGTGTTTGATGATGCCTTTAAGCATCGTTACAAACTGCAGCACCGCGATCAGGAAGAAGACACTTCCGAGAATACGGTAGGAGATGCGGTTGGCGCTTCGTTTATTCACTGTATACGTAAAACTCATAGGTATACCTCTCTTGTACATTTGCCCCATTATAGCACAGGAAGTCGGTAAAGAAAAGGCGTGTATGATTTGACGCTTTCGAGCGAAAATGCTACAATATTGTGAGCAATTTTGGTCAGGAGGACACATTTATGAGTAAGATTCAGATGACAACACCCCTTGTGGAGATGGACGGAGATGAGATGACAAGAATCCTTTGGCAGATGATCAAGGATGAACTCATCTTACCGTTTATAGATTTAAAGTCCGAGTACTATGATCTGGGACTTGCGCACCGCGATGAGACGGATGACAAGGTGACCTTTGATTCTGCCTATGCGACCAAGAAGTACGGCGTTGCAGTTAAGTGTGCAACCATCACACCGAACGCGGCGAGAGTGACAGAGTACAACCTGAAAGAGATGTGGAAGAGCCCCAACGGAACCATCCGTGCCATCCTGGACGGAACTGTATTCCGTGCACCCATCATCGTGAAGGGCATCGAGCCCTGCGTGAAGAACTGGGAGTCTCCCATCACCATCGCTAGACATGCATACGGAGACGTATACAAGGCAAGCGAGATGAAGATCCCGGGCGCAGGCAAGGCTGAGCTTGTATATACCGATGAGAACGGCAACGAGACAAGAGAGCTGATCCATACATTCAACGGCCCCGGCATCATCCAGGGTATGCACAATTTAAACGGTTCCATCGAGAGCTTTGCGAGATGCTGTTTCAATTACGCACTTGATATCAAGCAGAGCCTCTGGTTTGCAACCAAGGATACCATCTCCAAGAAGTATGACCACACCTTCAAGGATATCTTCCAGGAGATCTTTGATGCCGAATACAAGGAGAAGTTTGATGCTGCGGGCATCGAGTATTTCTATACACTGATCGATGACGCGGTAGCGCGTGTGATGAAGTCCAAGGGCGGATTCATCTGGGCATGCAAGAATTACGACGGCGACGTGATGAGCGATATGCTTTCTTCCGCCTTCGGTTCACTTGCCATGATGACGTCCGTGCTGGTATCCCCTGACGGAACCTATGAGTACGAGGCTGCACACGGAACCGTACAGCGTCACTACTACAAGCACTTAAAGGGTGAGGAGACCTCTACCAACTCGGTTGCGACCATCTTCGCATGGACGGGCGCACTTAGAAAGCGCGGCGAGCTTGACGGTATCAGCGAGCTTTCCGATTTTGCGGACAAGCTTGAGAAGGCTACCATCGCCACCATCGAGTCCGGAAAGATGACCAAGGATCTTGCACTCATCACAACCATGAAGGATGTGACCACCTTAAACAGCGAGGACTTTATAAAGGCCATCCGTAAGGAACTTGAAGCAACACTGTAGAAAGAACGAATCAGAATATGAAGATCTGGCATATACTCGGCATTGACGAGACGAAGGACAAGGATGAGATAAAGAAGGCATATCGCACAAGGCTTACCAAGGTGAACCCCGAGGATGATCCGGAGGGGTTCATGGAACTTAGAGCGGCTTATGAAGAGGCGGTACGTCTTGCTGACGCGAAGGAAGAGGAGGCTCCGGAGCTGTCTCCGGTTGCCAAACTGGTCGACGAATTGTACAGCGATTACAATCGACGCGTGGAAGCGGACGAGTGGAAGGCGCTTTTTGACAACGATCTCTTTGTGGCACTGGACACGTCCGAAGACAGCTTTCGTGAACTGATGCGGTATCTGCTGGATCATTTTATGTTGTCCCACGAGGTCTGGCAGGTCATCGTGGAGCGTTTTGATGTGAACGCACGCAAGAAGGAACTCTCTGAGATTTTTCCGGAGAACTTTCTTGATTATATGATCAACAATGCGATCTACGACGATCCCATCGATCACAAGCTGTTTGAGGGGGATGTGTCGCAGTTTGATGATTACCTCGACTGCTATATGAAGGCGGATTCCGCACTGAGAAGGCACGATACGGAAGAGGTAGAACGCCTGCTTGACGAGCTTTCCGAATTCGACGTGAGCCACCCTTATGCGGAACTGATCAGGAACCGTTTTCGCCTGTCGAAATTTGTGGATCAGTATTCCGAAGATGCAAGGGAAGCAGGAGAGGAAGCCAAACTTCAGCTGGCAGAGATCAAAGCCAATAACACACTGCTTCTTGAGGATCTGCCCGAGGACTACCATGTCCTGCTGCAGGCAGGTTTTATCGCACGTCTCGAGGGTGATTATGATGCCGCAAAGGAATTCTATGAGAAGGTCCTTTCGGTAAACGAGGATAATTATCAGGCCAGATGTGAACTGGCGGAGCTTCTGTATCTGACCGGCGAGTACGAGAAGTCGAGAGATGCATTTATCGACCTTCTGAAAGAAAATCACTACGACAACGGTATACGTGCGGCTATGATCCGTGCCAACCAGGCTCTGATCGATTCCTATAAGAAGAAGATCGAGGAGGATCCTTCGGATGACGACACTCGTTTGGAGATGGGCTGGAGCTATTACCAAAGCTATGCATTTCAGGACGGTATCGACATCCTGGAAAGCTTCCGGCCGAAGCCGGAGAAGTACTGTGAGTACTACAACGTCAAAGGAAGAACCTTTTTGTGCCTGAGTCGGTACGAGGAAGCCATCGAGTGCTTCAAGCTGTGGAAAGCAGCCATCGAGGCGATTCCCGAGGACGCAGATGACGAGGACAGTTTAAAAAAGAAAAAACGCTACGGCTATGTCAATTTCCTGCTCGGAGACTGTTATCTGAAACTCAAGGATTTCGGTCCGGCAAGAGAGTACATCATGAAGGCCAAATCCATCCCTCACGAAGAGGAGATCCTGACCTATGAGTCGATCTGCGAGCTTGAGTATGAGTGTGGCAATTACGACGCATGTATCCGCGCCTGTGATGAGTTAAACGAAAAAGACGACAGAAGCTATTTGAGCTATGACTATATGTCCAAGGCCTGCTATGCGCAAGGCTATTACCGTGAGGCGGTTTCCGCGGCGGAACACGCCATCTCCATCTATCCCTTTGTGGCAGAGACCTACGGTCTTTTGATCAGGATATATCTGCGCGCGAAGGAGCCGGATCTGGCAAGACAGGTTCTGGATCGCTTCAGAAGCTATGAGGTGGAAAGCGACTGTATGGACTACCATGAGGCGCTGATCCTGGAGTATGAAGGAAAGAAAGAAGAACTTGTCGATCTTCTTCAAAAGACGCTCGAACGAGGTACGATCACAGATACGGATATCGAGGATTATGCCTATATTTATATGATCCTCGGACGCACCTACGCATCACTCGGTGATCATCCGAAGGCGCTTCTTGCTTATGAGAAGGCAGTCGAGATCAATCCGGATCACGCGACAGCGCACGGACGCTACGGCGTGGAACTCCGTATGGCGAGCAGATACGAGGAAGCACTCCGGGAGATCAATATTCAGCTTGAGAGAGAACCGGATTCACCGTATTATTATGTAAACCGAGGCATGCTTATGCAGGCGCTCGGGAGTTCGAAGGACTCCATCCGCGATTTTGAAGAGGCCTTAAAATACGAGCCGGAGAATGCGTACTGTCATTACAAGATCGGTTATACGTTAGAATCCGAGAATGCATTCGAAGAGGCGCTGGCCCATTACGATAAGGCGATTGCCATCACTGATCCCTACTGGGAGGACGAGCGCAAGGATTCCATGATCGCCAAGTGCAGGGTGCTGCAGTGTCTGATGCGCTTCGATGAAGCCAATGAGCTTTATGCCGCATACGAAAAAGAGTACGGTCTTACGAGCGATATGGTGGATGACTGGTCCACACTGCTTTCGAGAGAAGATCGACTTAAAGAGGCGATCGATCTTTTAAAGCGAGGGATCGATGCGCTTCCGGATGATGCGCAAAGTTTGATCTATTCCCTGATCTGTATTGCCGGAAGATCGGATTATATCGGTGTCGCAAGAGAGGCAGCGGAACTCGGTTTGGAGCGGATTCCGAACGATCCTTATGTATACGCCAATATGGCATCCATTCTTCGGGAACTCGAGGAGAATGCCGAGGCGAAGAAGTATTTCGAAAAAGCGGTCGAGTTTGACGAGGATATGAAGGAGAATCTCTATCCGGAACTTGTGGAAGTTATGTACCAGCTGCCGGGCGGTCATCATCTGTTTAAACCGGCGAAGCTGATCGAGCAGGCAATGAAAGCGAAGGAGAAGCGTGAGACACCGCACAATTTGCTGAAGCTTGCAAAACTATACAGAGTCCTTAAGAAGACAGACGAAGCGCTTGCCGTATGCAAGAAGGCACTTGCCGTAAAGCGGTGCAGAGACTGTGTCTACGGCAGATGCCACGAGATCATCTTCCAGAAGGGACTGATCTATGAATCAATCAAGGATTATAAAACCGCATACGATTGTTATGCGGAAGCACTTAGAATCTGCGGACGTAATCAGACCTATGAGAACGCCATGCAGAGAGTATCGAGGAAAATCAAATGATAGTAGGTATCGATTTAGGAACCACCAACAGTTTAATATCGTACTTTGACGGCGAAAAGTCCGTCGTGATACCGAACCGCCTCGGAAAGCTGCTCACACCGTCCGCTGTATCCGTGGATGAAGAAGGTACGGTCTATGTCGGTGAGACGGCGAAGGAGAGAAAACTCCGCTTTCCGGGAACGACGGCAGAAGTATTTAAGAGAAGCATGGGTACCGCCAAGAAGTTTTCCCTTGGTGAAAGGGAGTTTACGGCGGCGGAGCTTTCTTCCTTCGTGTTAAAGTCTCTGAAGGAAGATGCGGAAGCCTATCTCGGTGAGACCATCGAGGAGGCGGTTGTTTCCGTTCCGGCCTATTTCAATGACAAGCAGAGGAAGGACACGAAGAAGGCGGGAGAACTTGCAGGCTTCCGTGTGGAGCGTATCATCAGTGAGCCCACGGCAGCAGCTGTGGCGTACGGATTAGACAAAAAGGATGCGGACACCAAGTTTCTGGTATTTGACTTGGGCGGCGGTACATTTGATGTATCGATCCTCGAGCTCTTCCAGAACATTATGGAGGTTCGCGCGGTGGCGGGCGATAATTTCCTCGGCGGAGAGGATTTCACAGAGGTGCTTGAGCAGATGTTCTTCCGCGAGAAGGAGATCGACGAGGACAGTCTCGATGCCAAGCAGCGCGCGCATGTAAGAAAGCAGGCCGAAATCTGCAAGATGGGATTTGAGGAGGGCAAGTCCTCCACCTTTAAGTGCAAGATCGGTGAAGAGTCTTACAGTTACGAGATCAGCCTCGACGACTATGAGAAGTCCTGTCAGGTGCTCCTAGCGAAGATCAGAAAGCCGATCGAGCGAAGCTTAAAGGATGCGAATGTCAAGCTGTCCGATATCAGCGAGGTCATCTTAGTGGGCGGCGCGACCAAGCTGCCCATCGTAAGACGCTTTGTCAGCAGACTGTTCGGACGCATTCCGAATACCAATATCAATCCCGATGAGGTTGTGGCATACGGCGCTGCGATCCAGGCTGCGATGAAGGAACGTAACGAGGCCGTGAAGGAGGTGATCCTCACGGATGTCTGCCCCTTCACTTTGGGTACGGAGGTATCCATCACCAGAAGCGGCGGATTGCATGACAGCGGTCACTATCTGCCGATGATCGAGCGAAATTCGGTCATTCCGGTATCCCATACAGAGCGCCTTTATACGGTGTTTGAGAACCAGAGCACGATCCGTGTGGAGATCCTGCAGGGCGAGAGCCGTATTGCGAGAAACAATGTCTACCTCGGAGAGATCGATGTATCCGTTCCGATGGGGCCTGCGGGCAAGGAAGCCGTGGACGTCACCTACACCTATGATGTGAACTCCATACTGGAGGTGATCGTGAAGGTTGTATCCACAAAGCTTGAGAAGCGTGTCGTGATCAAGAACGAAGAAACGGATATGACCGATGAGGAGATCGATGAGAGACTGGCCTCTCTGGCGGCCCTGAAGATCCATCCGCGTGAGCAGGAGGAGAACAAGCTTCTTTTGATGCGCGGTGATCGTATGTACGAGGAGTCCGTCGGCGAGAAGCGTCGGCTCATCGAGCAAAGGATGAACCGCTTCGAGGAGATCCTGGATAAGCAGGACCGCTCCGCAATTGAAGAGGAGCGAAAGGACTTTCGCGAGTTTTTGGATGTTATAGAGGAGGAACCATCATGACGAAGTCATGATTCGGAATGGTTCCGACGACAGGGCAGGATTGCGAAGCGATCGTGCCATTACCTTAAGGAGGAAGAGTAAGTATGTTTAACAGTGGAGAGTTGAATCTGTTTGATGATGTGGTTTCCGGAGTTCCGCAGATCATGCGGACGGACATCCTCGAAAAGGACGGCTATTATCTTCTGGAAATTGAGCTTCCGGGCTACAACCGCGATGATGTGACGGCTGAGCTTTCGGACGGAAGACTCACAATTATTGCGGACAAGCCGCAGCACATCGAAAAGGACGGAGCCAAGACAAATTACTTAAGGCGCGAGCGCCTGGTGGGCGGATGCAAAAGAAGCTTCTATGTCGGTGATAAGGTGAAACAGACGGACATTCAGGCGGCGTTTAAGGACGGCATTCTGTCTGTGATGATCCATAACGGGGAGATGGAGATCGACAGGGAGAAGGTCAAACTGATTCCGATTTCATAAATGTTTTTTTGAGGGGCGATACATATTTAAGGAGGAGAAAGTATGATAGGTGTGTTGCTTTCCGCCAATATCATAGCGGAGCTCATCTTGATTGCGCTGACCATATGGGGATATTGGGTGGTGTTTGCAAAGTGTGAGAAACCGAAGTGGTATAGTTTTATCCCGGTGTTTCGAGAGTATCAGCTCGGTAAATGTGCCGACAGGGAGACGGATGCTCGTGTGTACGTATGGTTTACGGCAGTTGAGTACGGCTTCAATGTCTATTCAATCTTAAATCCCGGCTGGGATGAGAGCGGTAGCTTCCTTGTGCTGTTGGTTTCATTGATTGTGCTCACTTGTTT
>CAMOHF010000028.1 GCA_946614685.1 uncultured Clostridia bacterium
AGATAGGTCAGCTTTGCGAGTCCGAAGCGGTCGGATAATGCCTTTTGTTTCGAGTGAAGCGCTTTCTTACAAACGATGGCATCAAGGCCCACGCCGCTGCTGATGCCGAAGTAACGGGGTCGTGACACCCCGTCATAGGTAACGCTTCCGAGATCGATCACGCTTCGCTCCCGATCGGAGATAATCCTTCGGATTGCCACTTCCGGATCCTTTGAGATGCCGAGTCCTCCCGCAAAATCGTTACCCGATCCCGAGGGGACAATCCCGAGGGATACCTTTGAAAAGTCCGTGATACCGCTTAACACTTCATTCACGGTTCCGTCTCCTCCGACCACGACCAGGCGGATCTCCTTGCCGGGCAGAGAACTGATTTTTTCCGCAAGTGCCATCGCATGGCCCGGATACCTGGTTTGAAACGCACGGTAAGGAATCCCTTCCTCCCGCATCACGCCTTTCACGGTATTCCACGTATCGGCCGACACTCCGGTTTTTGACTTTAGATTCACGATGAAGTAGATCACTTGGTGCCTCCTATTCCCTGCTTCCTTTTGCGCGGTACAGATAGCCGAACACGGCACCGCAGATACCGCCGATAATGTGTGTCAGCTGGGAGATGTTGTCTTTCACTGTTACCATATTCCAGATCTCCGTACCGAGATAGATCACGATCACCAGAATCATGGTAATGGGAATCTCACCGCGGCGCATATCCGTTGCGGATACCAGAATGATCATCATGAACACAATACCGCTCGCCCCGAGCAGCACCACATGCGGGAAGAAGATGATATTCACAAGCCCCGATATGACTGCCACAATGGAGATCATCTCGACTAAATTCTTGCTTCCGTACTTTTCTTCAAGCACCGGTCCCAGCAGGAGAAACAGAGTCATATTGCCTGTGTAGTGTGCCAGACTCGAGTGTCCGAGCACATGCCCGAAGAGACGGACAAACCACAACACGCCGATCTTGCTTCTGTATACGGAGAACACCAGGGACGTACTCTGCCCCGATGTAAAGTTCGCCAGGATCAGTGCGATAAAGGCAAGAAGGGCAAATGTGAGCGTTACGGGTGCATTGTAGGTAAATGCGAGTTTTTTCTTATTGGCTGACATGTCTTTGTTCCTTATCCTTTGCTTTTCTTTTTAACCATAAACTTTCTGGCAAAAAACAGAAAGACTTTATACGGCCCCGGTCTTAAAGCCTTGTCCGCTTCTTTTAATTTTTCTATGATGGGGATTCCCTGCGGGCAGTGCTGCTGACACTTTCCGCATGCGACACATTTGCTGGCAAAACCGGGATCCTCCGTGAGCGCGATCGTCTGCAGGAACTCCTGTCTGGCGTCTTTTTTATTCTCAGAGTACATGTGGTTGTAGCAGCGGAAGTTACCGGGGATGTCCACACCCTTCGGGCAGGGCATGCAATACCTGCAGGCCGTACACTCGACCTTGGTTGTCTTTCGGATCTCTTCCTTGATCTCGGCGATCAGCGCACGGTCATCATCCGTGAACTCCCCGATCTCAACCGAAGATGCGATCCGGCAATTTTCCTCCACCATCTCCAGGCTGTTCATACCGGAAAGAACGCAGGATACCTGCGGCTGTTCCATCAGCCATCGAAACGCCCACTCAGCGGCGGTATAGCCGCGGGGATGATTCGCAATGGCCTTTTTCGCCTTCTCGGGAAGCAGATCCACTAACTTGCCGCCGCGAAGCGGTTCCATGATGATGACGGGGATGCCCTTTTTCCCGGCCGCTTCGAGTCCGATACGTCCGGCCTGCGTCGTCTCATCCACGTAATTATACTGAATCTGGCAGAAGTCCCAATCATAATCATCCAGAATCTTCAGGAACATCTCCGGCGTACCGTGGAAGGAAAACCCGAGATTCACGACTTCTCCGGAGGCCTTCTTATCCTTGATCCAGTCCAGGATACCGAGACTCTTTAAACTCTCCCACTGTGCATAGTCCGTCAGCATATGCATCAGGTAATAATCGATATGATCCGTCTGAAGACGGTTGAGCTGCTCCTCGAAGTACTTGTCGATGGCCTTGCGGCTGCTGATCAGGTACTGCGGAAGCTTGGTTGCGATCTTTACGCGATCACGCATACCGGTGCGATGCAGGATCTCACCCAGGGCAACTTCGCTGCCCGAGTATATGTATGCGGTGTCAAAATAATTGACGCCGGCCTCGATCGCCGCCAGGATCTCCTTCTCGGCCTTATCGAGATCGATGTCTCTTCCCTTTCTGGTGAACCTCATGCACCCGTATCCGAGAAGCGACATGTCTTTTCCGTATTTGTCTTTTCTGTACTGCATAGAATACTCCCTATCATACCCGAAGTATCGGTGTAACATTACTATTCTATCATTTTTCGGACACATGGACAATGTTTAGCGCTCGCCGTTGTAGTCCACCTTGAGCAGGCACAGTCCCTGAGGAGGGGCGGTAAAACCCGCCTTGCTTCGGTTTCTTTCGGCAAGCAGATCCTCCATGCTTTCCGGGGTCCTCTTTCCGTACCCTACTTCAAGCAGTGTTCCGGTCAGGATCCGGACCATATACTGCAGGAACCCGCTTCCGTGAAATGTCAGATTCAGATAGCCGTTTTTTGATGCGATGTCAATATCATAGATCTCCCGCACCGTGCTTTTCTTCATCTTCGGATTCCCGCAGAAGGAGGCAAAATCATGTTCCCCGACCAGGTATGCTGCCGCCTTTCGCATCCGCTCGACGTCCGGAACCTTCTCCGTCACATAGACATATTTGCGGTTAAATACAGGCTTTCTGTCACCGATGTAGCAGGTATAGCAATAGGTCTTGCCGGTAGCGTTGTATCTGCTGTGGAAGCGGTCCGAAGCACGGCTTGCTTCCCTGATACAGATATCCTCCGGCAGGTAGCGGTTCATGTAGGCAAGGAGTTCTTCCTCCGTCGTCTCTTTCTCAAGACGGACATTCGCCACCATGCCTTTCGCATGCACACCCGCATCGGTGCGTCCCGCGCCCGTCACCTCCACCGGCTGTCCCTCAAATCGCTCAAGCACCAATTCCAGTTTGCCCTGGATGGTCATTTCATTGCCCGGCTGATGCTCCCAGCCGTAGTATCTGCTGCCGTCATAGACGACGATCAGCCTGTAGTTTACACGTGCCATCTTTAATCCTCTGCAAGTTTCTTTTCGATTGCCTTGATCACGACTTTTAGTGCCTTGATCCTTGCGTATTTTTTGTCATTGGACTCGAGCACATGCCAGGGTGCGAACTTCGTGTTCGTCTTGGCAAGCATCTCATCCACTGCTTCCTCGTACAGATCCCACTTCTCGCGGTTTCTCCAATCCTCATCCGTGATCTTCCACTGCTTTTCGGGCGTATTCTGTCTGTCGGTAAAGCGCGCAAGCTGGGTATCCTTATCTATCTGAACCCAGAATTTGATGATCACCGCATTCCAGTCGGCAAGTTCCTTCTCGAATTCGTTGATCTCATTGTAGGCTCTCTGCCAGTCGTTCTCGCTGCAGAATCCCTCCAAACGCTCCACCATAACTCTTCCGTACCAGGTACGGTCAAAGATGGCGATATGTCCGTCCTTCGGAAGGCGATTCCAGAATCTCCAGAGATAGTGTCTTGATTTTTCGGCAGGCTCGGGACTTGCGATAGGATGCACCTCATAACCTCTCGGATCCAGAGCGGCAGCGATGCGCTTAATGTTGCCTCCCTTTCCTGCGGCATCCCAGCCCTCATAGGCGATGATCACAGGTATCTTCTTGTGATAAAGCTCATTGTGAAGCTCACCGAGTCGCTTCTGCAATCTGTCAAGTTCCGTCCGATACTCCTCCTCGGTCAGCGTCTTATCGAGCGGGATCTCCGCAAGTTTCGGGATGGATTTTAACGGGAATGTGTTCTGTAAAAGCGGAGCCTTCTGTTTCGCATCAGCACCTGCAAGCGCCGTATCGATGCTCGCCACAAGGATCTCCGTCATCTGAAGCTCCGCCCACTTCTTGCTTGTGGAGTCTATAAAATACCAGGGACATACGAACTGGTTGGTCGCCTCGATATAGGAATCATAGACATCCATACACTTCTCGTAGTGCTTGTTCTGCCACTTATCCTTTGAGGTCACGCGCCACTTGGTATTCGGGTCGTCCGACAACGCATCCAGACGCTTCTTCTGCTCGTTCTCATCGATATGGAAGAAGAATTTGACCACCAGGTATCCGTTGTCATTGAGCTGTCTCTCAAAGCGTTTGATACTGGTCAGATGTGACTTGTATTCTTTCTTTTTGATCTTTCCGTGCAGATACGCTCCCGTCACCTCGCCCATCCAGCTTCCGTCGAAGAAGGAAATCTTGCCTTCCTGCGGAATCCGCACGAAGTAGCGGTACAAAAAAGGACGACGCGTCTCTTCACTTGTGGCCTGTGTCAGGGTCTCACATTTGAAGAATCGCGGGTCCAGATTCTTGATCACTCTTCCGAGCACACTGCCCTTGCCCGCGGCCCCCCAGCCGTCAAGCACAACAAGAACAGGCAGTTTCTTGTCTTTGATCGCCATCTGTCTTTTCGCAAGCTCGGCACGCGCCGTCTCAAGTCTTGCGGAGAGTTCTTCATCCGAAGGCCGATCTTCTTTTACCCACTCTTTCAGCATAAGCATACCTCCTCGCATAGTACATAATTACATACTGATATTATAGCATAGGTACACTGAAAAAACAGTATCAAAACCCTTCGGATTGTGTTATATTATACCTATCTTTTACAAAGGAGATGACCTTATGAATCCATTCAAAAAGTATCTTGCGGAACTGATCGGTACCTTCATCCTGGTGTTTGTCGGATGCGGTACAGCAATGCTGATCGGCTGTGATGTGACCGGTGGTTATCTTGCCACAGCTGCAGCCTTCGGTCTCGCCATTGTGATGATCGCGTACAGCGTCGGCAACATTTCCGGCGGCCACGTGAACCCCGCCGTGTCACTCGGTGTTTTGATCAACGGCGGCATCAGCATCACGGACTTCCTTGCCTACCTTGTAGCGCAGTGCTTCGGTGCTATCGCAGCATCCGCTTTACTTGATTTGATCTTTGATATGGGAAGCATCACAGACGTCACCCATCACATGGGCACCAACGGTCTCGGCGGTGTCAGCGACGATCCCCTGACCGGCTTCATCGTGGAAGCCGTTCTTACCTTCATCTTCGTGATGACCATCCTCGGTGTCACAAGCAAGAAGCAGTCTCACGGATCCTTCGGCGGTCTTGTGATCGGACTTGCGCTGATGGGTATCCACATCATCGGCATCGGTCTGACCGGTACCTCCGTGAATCCCGCGCGAAGCTTCGGCCCCGCGCTTGTTGCGGCAGTCGGCGGCGACACAGAGCCCTTGAAGGTTGTCTGGGTCTTCGTACTTGCTCCCCTTGTCGGCGCTGCGATTGCAGGCTTTTGCTACAAGTTCCTTGAGTCCGACGGCAAGTCTTCCGCTTCCAAACCGAAGAAAGAAAAGTCCCTTGACGAGGACGAAGCAGATTCCGAAGAAGCAGAAGCGTAACATCCACATAGATCACATTTACCAAAAAGTGAACGGTATATACCGTTCACTTTTTTCATCTAACCTGCAAGCTTCTCCCTTACAGCCTCCTCGATCAGACTGTTTAAAGTTTGTTCATGTTCCATCGCATAGAGTGCCGCACGTTTGTGAAGTTCCGCACCGATTCTTATGTTGAGACTTCCTTTGTAGGCACTTTCGGGTTTCTTTCCTTTCTTCTCGCACATCGCAAGGTAATCATCAACCGCTTCATGAAAATCCGAAACCAATTCTTTTGCATTTGTTCCTTCGTAAGAGATCAAAGACCGTATACCTCTCACCTTGCCGAAGAACACACCATCCTCCTCGGAGAACTCTACACTTCCGATGTAGCCCATATACTCCATAGTATTCTTCATATGAGTCCCTCCTCTTCCAGCTGATTCTTGATTGGTTTTTTTCTGACTCACACAAAACTCTCCTTAATTATACAAAAACGCGCCCAAACTTGCAACTATATTTAGTCGCAGATATGATCATAAAACTTAAGATCAGTCTCCGATACTAATTGCGTTGCTATCACAGTCTGTCTGTAAAGTAAACAGAGCCTCGATCGCTCGAGACTCTGATGTTTATTCTATACAAGTTTACTTCCCTTGCTTCTGTTACATTTCCAGCACAATGTCTGTAAATTGTCTTCTACCGTGCATCCGCCTTTTGCCACCGGGATGATATGGTCTATTTCAAGCAAGAGGTTGGGTTCCTTCATTGTTGAGTTTCCACAGTACTTACAAGTGTAATTATCTCTCTCCTTAATCTGCTGACGCAGTTTGCCTGTCATCAGTGCTCTCTGCTCTTTTGAGAACGCAGCCGCCGAGAGTTTACCCTGCAGTGTCTCGATCAGGCTGATAATTGTTTCTTCGGTCATCGGAACTGAAAAGCTTCGCTGTGCAAATCCGCCACCTGATGTGTATGAGAACTTGTACGATACAGTCAAAGCGCTCTCACTGATATTGGCGAAGCCCAGTCTTGAATAAAACCCATCCTCATCATTTTCCATGACATAATCCGGAACCGAAGTAATGTACTGCTGATAGTCCTTCTTATAGTCATCGATGATTCGCTTTGCATCCTTCAACGTTTCCAGTTCTTCGACCAGAAGCTGGAGTTTTTGTATCTGCTCGGGATACTGGCTTTTGTTCGGATAAAACTGTTTCACCACATATTCAAGCGGATTATTCTCTGCGCTTGCAAACACCTGCGCCGATACTTCGGCAGTGAACGGCGTTACACTCTTTTTGTACGGACGAATGTACTCGTGTTTGTCCTCCGCAACCGTTTCTTCTCTTACTACGCGGGTTCCAAACAATGTGGCAATTGTCTGTGCCTTCTCGTTGATATACTCATTGAATTCCTTTTGAGATTCCATCAACGAATCACAGGTCGTTTTGATCTGAATGAATTCCGGAGATTCGTAATAGTCAAGAATTCGTTTGTTTCGATTGAGAATCTCGCATAAGCCCTGTTCCGTAGTCGAAATCACCTTATCGATCAGATCCCACTCTTCACTATCAACACTCTTGATCTTCTTGATGCTGTTGACTGTTCTGTCAAACAGATTCGCAATTAAAGAATCCACTTCCTGCTGATCGCCCTTGATCACCAGCTTATCACTTGCTTCTACGGCAAGATCCGTCATGCTGTTCACTTTGTCATAGTACTTATGGTGTTTCTCATCAAGCAGCGCCTTCTGCTGCTCTTTCACGTACTTATTGTATTCGCCCTTTGTCATGATCAGCTCAGGATGTGCGAGCAAATGATCAAGATATTGTTTCTGATATTTGATTGTTTTTTCATTGGTCTTATTACCCGCAGGAGATACATACTTGATTTTCACGTCGTATGTGCGACAATGCTCAAGGTTACGTTCGATATCCTTCCTGACCTTCTTATATGTAAAACGCTCCATGAATTCGTTCTGCACCAGGAAATGCGACAGTTTTTCCGAATAAAGGAGTTTTTGTTCCAACGCTCTTGAAACCTGAAGTAGTTTATCTTTATTGCCCATAAACATTTTCTCAGGTACATAATCGTTTACAGCTTTGGAACTCTTTAATTGAACAATTTCATCTATATCGAGATAAAGCCATTGCATCAATCCCAACGAGCTTTGTATCTCTTTAGTCAGCTTTTTGTATTTGATATTGTAAACAATAATGAACACAATAATGGCAGTTATCATAGCATAAAGCTCCTTTTTCTCAAACATGTTGGATACTTTTTAAACCTGAAACGACAAGTCAATTTTAGCAATACTATAGTATTTTGTCAATTTTACCAATACTTTAGTATTGTATAGGAAAATGTCACGGAGGTGCGGAAATGCTTGGCGAAAAGATCAAGGAAATCAGGCAGGCCAACAGAATAACACAGGTTGAGCTGGCGCAAGCTTTAAACGTCACCAAACAATCCGTGAGCAACTGGGAGAACGACAACATCCAGCCCTCTGTAGAACTACTGAAGCAAATTGCGATATACTTTCATTGTTCCGTTGATCATCTCCTGGAACTGGACACCGGACGAAAAATCCTGGATGTATCACATCTGACAACTGAACAAACCGCTCACATTCAACAAATCGTTGATGACCTTAGCAAATGCAAAAAGAAGTAGCAGGAATCTCCTGCTACTTCTTGATTTATATACTCATACTTGTATTATCAGCTCATCGTTGATGATTCTCTGCTTAGCACGTTTTTCCTCATTCAATTGTGTTCGTCAAAGAATACTGTTAGCAGTTGTGTTTAATATCCAGGTCGCTCGCAGGCCAACATTCATGTTACAGAATGTAATATATACTTGACATTTAGGAAAGTATGTTATACGATGTATCCAAGGCAATGATAAACGCACTACCAAAGGAGGTCGTTATTATGAACAGATCACTGACTTTGATCATACTCATCGGGATGATTTGCGTCATCCTCACACTCGTCATCTTAAAGTCGCTGCACAAGGACGGCAACACGTTGCCGAAGTATGATGAGCGCCAGAAACTTGACAGAGGTCACGGCTACATGATCGCATTTTATTCCATGGCGGTTCTCACCTGTCTGATTCCCTTGGTACTTTCCGAAAAGACACTGCACTTTCTCGGAGATACGGTATTTATGTTTCCGCCCTTTATCGGATTACTGATCCACATCGGCTACTGCATCTGGAAGGATGCATATATCGAACTCAACTTGAATGAGGCAAAGTGGACCCTCTTCATTCTGATGCTCGGTTTCATGAATCTTCTGATTGCATACAGTTCTTACCGATCGGGCCGCATGGTCAAAGACGGTGTTCTTCAGTTTCATGTGGCGAACCTCATCATAGGTGCCATGGCAATTGTGATTGTATCCGAGATAGCGATTCGAAAATTGATTGTTAAGAAAGGCGGCGATGACGATGAAGAATCTGAAGCTTAAGGCTGCACGCGCGGGGCTCGACCTTTCGCAGGAACAGCTTGCCAAGGCTGTCGGCGTCTCCCGGCAGACGATCAATTCAATCGAGAAGGGCGACTACAACCCCACCATCAAACTCTGCATCAGCATCTGCAAGGGTCTCGGA
>CAMOHF010000029.1 GCA_946614685.1 uncultured Clostridia bacterium
CCTTTGTGGCAGCTATAATATCCGTGCGGATTTCTGCCGCGCACTCCTCTGCGGACTGCTTGTCGAACAGGAACTCATCCGCATCGGTTTTGAAGGCATCGATCACAGCTTCATTTTCCAATTCGGGGATGATCATATCCACCTCATCCGAAAGCGAGCGCATAGCCTCGGTTGCTTTGTACTCATTGGTATCCTCAAGGCCTTCCTGTCTGAGCGTCTCAATCGCTGCCGCCGACACGGGAACGCCCTTCTCCGTCTGTTGCAGATGTACCATATATGGATCGTTCAGCAGGTAATTCAGCAATTTCGCCGCAGCCTCGGGTTGCTCGGTCTCCGCCGAGATAGCCCACATCGTCGCCGGCTTGATATACCAGCCGGAGCGTTTCGCCCCCGGCATCTTCGGATAGGTTGCCAAGGTCACGGAAACACCGGTTTCGGCAAGCCCGTCGCTATAGATCTTGGAATCACTGATCCAGCACATGGTGCCGATGATCTCACCGGACATATACTTGCTCCTGTCGAAGCTGTCGACAGGTGAAAGCACATGCGAGTTGAGCATGGATTTGTACAATTCGAGCAAATCCGTCAATTCCTCCTGAGACGGCATAAATGTACCGTTCGGAAGGAACATCTGCTTACCCGTCTTTTGTTCATAGTAGGCCGCAAGGAAGAGCAGAAGCTGTTTCTTGCTCATACCGAGCACATACTTTCCGTCCTTTCCCACAACCTCACCCATAGCAAAGAGATCATCCCAGGTTTCGGGAACCGAAAGACCGTAGTGATCGAGCATATCCTGATTATAATAAAAGACATGCGTATTCATGGCGATGGGAAGTGCATTCAGCTTTCCGTTTCTGGTTCCGAAGGAAAGCTCTTCCTCCGTAAACTGCGTAAGATCGATCCATTCGGAAAGACGGTTTAAGTCGTAGAAGCCGTTACCGTCCGGAGAGTATTCCGGAATCCACGCATAGTTGATCTGCATCACGTCCGCCTCGGTTCCGGACTCCATCCAAACCTTGGTACGCTTGGCATATCCGTTCCAGTCTCCGTAACGCAGGCTCACATCGATCCCCTGTGTTTCCTCGAAATGCGAGACACCCTCCATCGTGTATTTGTGTCTTTCGTCACTGCCCCACCAGGAAAGACTCACTTTCGGATTCTCCTCCAACCCGATGGTGTAACGCTCGTTTTCACTTCGGTATTCCATATTGGATTTCAGAACAAGAAAGGTAACGATGAAGATCGCAACCATTGCTCCGACCAGCAGAAGGAATCTGCCCATTTTAAACTCTTTCATCGGCATCCTCCCTATAGAAACAGTATTGTGCTTTTCCGTTTCGCTTCGCACGGTACAGCGCAAGATCCGCACGCTCATACATCTCCGTAAAATCGGTATCTTTTCGTCTCGTGATATAGACGCCGCTGCTGATGGACAGGGTATAGTCCTTCATCTCAAACTCGAATTCCCTGTTGAAAAGCTCCATCACCTGGTCCATGCGCTCCGAAACAGCCTCACGGATCTCGGCCTCGGATACGTTCCGGCACTCCGTAAACAATGCAAACTCGTCACCACCCATACGTCCGATGACCGTATTCTCGTCGTAAAATCCGCGGAGCAGCTTACCCTGCCGGATGATCACCTGGTCTCCGTAGATATGTCCGAGGTTGTCATTGATCTGCTTGAAGTTGTCCATATCGATCATAACAAAGACAAGGATGTCCTCGCCGTTTCCTTCCGGAATCCGCTTTTCAACCTCATCCTGGAAGGTACTCTTGTTCATAACGCCGGACAGTCTGTCAATCTCAGCCTTATTCTGAAGACTGGATACCATGCCGCCCATCGGTCTTCCGATCCGGATCATCAAAAGCAGACCCATCAGGATCAGTATACCCGCAAGGATCACGGATGCACGTATGGTAAACCGCCTCAAGGCATCGTTTTCTTTCAGGATCGTCTCCGTGGGAACCGAAGTCATAACGTGCCATCCGTTGCTGCAAAGGTTGGCATTTATAATGTAATCCTCGGTAGCGATACGCTCGGATAAATTCTTAACTTCCTCGGGTGTGCGCATCAGGCTTTTGATGTCGTCCGGGAGTTGCTTTCCGATCTCCTCCGTGTCGGAGGAATAAATGATGCATCCCTCCTCGTCGAGCAAACGCACGACAAGCCCCCTGATCTCATCCGGATAAATAAATACGGACGAGAGTTCCCGCGTGTAGATGGAGGAAACCAGGATCGCATTCGGATTCAGACGTTTGACATAATAAATGCGGTCGGAGTTTCCGCCGATACCGAAACACCAGCCGTCTTTGGTTCTGTTGTTGCGGATCTTCGCAGCAAAGCCTTCATACAGTCCGCCGTCTTTAAACATATCCTGCGTTCCGTGTGAGATCCAGCCCACCTTATGATCGTCGGTATAAATAACCGCAAAGTCGGCATAGTTGTCCATCAGACCGATATCAAGGATTCTGTTCCTGATGGTTTCTTCCGTTTTGATTTTGTCATAGGCATCGATGTCCGGATCCGTGGCATCATAAAGAT
Organism: uncultured Clostridia bacterium; assembly: GCA_946614685.1. GTDB lineage: Bacteria > Bacillota > Clostridia > Lachnospirales > Lachnospiraceae > Coprococcus_C. The sequence goes on from CAMOHF010000029.1 coordinate 2,543, forward strand.
AATAGATTTCATCAGAAAAAAGGAGTGAAGGTGCTGTCTCCATACGCTCCAGATAAGAATTGATATTTAATTCCATCTGTCGACTGTTGATGTCGATCAGACCGGATACTTTACGTCGAATGGTCTGTTCGGTACGCTCCAGGATCACATAATCGATCAATGTCGTGATCATGATGACCAGGATTGCGAACACGGCCAGCATCTCGATCATGTAGAAGCGAAAACGTTCTCCCGATCCGTTCTTTCCATGCTGCTTAGAGCTCATGCACTCTCCTTGCGTTTCGCGCTATGATAATCCGGCTTCGTGCGCCGCAGCCTTGGCCGCGTCGATCTCTGCCTGTTTCTTCGCTTCATCCTCGGCAGCTTCCCGATTCAGTCGATCGATGATCTCCTGTGCGCGACGGAGCTGTTCTGCCTTCTCCTCCTCGGACGTATCAGCTGATGCCGTTACCGTCTGCTCCTCCGCGGCGTCTCCCGCGGCCTCATCCTTCGCTTCCCCGGCCATCTGTTTGCCTTCCTCTATGTAGGCGGATACATCATTCCTGTTCTTGTTCATGATGGAGGCAATCCGTTCTTCTTCCTCGCGTTTCTTTCGCTCGACTGCGATCTCCTGCGCTCTTGCCTCCTCCTTCTCACGATTGATGCGATTCAACACCTCAAGCGCATCCGCGGAGGTACCCTCCGGGATCTCAGCCTCGTGAAAAGCTCCGGAAGTTTCAGGCTCGGCATCCGTCGGTACAGACACTGAAATATCCTGCGAACCGGAAGCCTGCGTCTGATCGGCAGCCTGTGCCTGTTCGCGGCGCAGCTTTCTGTAATCCAGTTTGAAAACCGTTGTAATATTCACACGCCACCATTTGATGACGCGCTGCGAAAATGCCTTCCAAATATTCATGACACCCTCCGAAGATCAAGGATCGTTCATGTCATAATTATATAACAATTATGATGTTTTGGAAAGTGAAGAATGCAGTGTCACCGTGAAACGCGTTCCGAATTCCGGACGCGACAATACCTCAATGGCTCCCTTGTGCGCGTCAACGATCCACTTTGCGATGGAAAGTCCCAGTCCGGACCCTCCGGTATTGCCTGCTCTTGCCACATCCGATCTGTAAAATCGCTCAAAAATGTGCGAAACATCCTTTTCATGCATGCCCATACCCTCGTCCTGAACGGTAAACGCGGGCGCTCCGCCTACCAGTCTGGTTCCGATCGTAATGGCATCTCCCTCGTTGGAGTACTTTGCGGCGTTTTGGACCAGGATCCTCATGGTCTGCTTCAGCATGGCGATATCTCCGGTCACCTGCACGGGCGCAAGCTCGCCGTCCTCCTCGGGATCTCCCGTAACGGGAACCGTTTTCCCTTCGGTATTCGGAAGCATCAGCCTGTAGCGATGCTTTTCGTCGATCATCATGGATTCCTCCCATACCTCGGTCACCACGTCGTTTAAGTTGAACTCTACGAAGTGAAGCGTATTTCTGCCACTGTCTCCCCTCGCCAGAAACAGAAGCTGCTCCACGAGTTCCTTCATATGCTCGGATTCGTTTTTGAGTGCTTCGATAGCCTCCGTTAAGACACTTTCATCCTCCTTGCCCCAGCGATCAAGCATACCGACATAACCCTGGATCACGGAGATCGGTGTGCGAAGCTCATGAGATGCGTCGGAGACAAATCTGGCCTGCTGCCGTTCCTGCTCTCTGATCCTTGCAAGCAGATTATTGAGAGCGATCTCGATGCAATAAAGATCGGAATTGCCGGTGGCAATGGAAACCTCTGTCGCATCCGTTTCCACATGATCGATGGCCTTTGCAAGTTCTTCCATCTTGTTGGCGTCAACCGGAGCGCTGGAGAATTCCTCCGCCCGGATGGCAAGTTCATTTAGGGGACGCAATTTGGCCCGAATGGTTCCCGCTGAAAAAAGCGAGAAAAAGAGTACAAAGAATTCTCCGATGGCGATCACGCCTCCGCCGAGAAGCAGATATCTTCCGAGATGATCCCCGTAGAATTCAAAGACCCTTCCGTCCTCCGCTGTTACGCTGTAAACAATCTTGTGCACGCTGTCAAAGAGCAGGTCCCTTCCCGCAATGACGGCTGTCCGGCGCACATGATCGTCACACCACAGGATGTAGCATCCGAAAAAAGCCGCCACGATGAAGGCATCCAAAAACAGAAGTTGAAACAGAAGTCTCAGCCAAAAACTCACATTGATCTTATTCGCTATGGAACTGGTTTTCCTGCTGATTCCTTTTCTCATACGATCAATCCTTTATGGAATAACCGACGCCCCTTACGGTCGTGATTAGTTTCACGCCGTACTTATCGTCGATCTTGGTTCTTAGGTATCTCACATATACATCGATGATGTTGGTCTCCCCCATGTAGTCGTAACCGCACACCTCGTTCATCAGTTTCTCCCTGTCCAAGACAATGTTTTTGTTCTTCATCAGTGTTTTTAACAGTTCAAATTCACGGTTGGTAAGCTCGACGGGCTCACCGTTCACCGTGACCTCATGTCTGTCGCAGTCAAGCGCCACGCCTCTTACGGTAAGTTGCTCCGTCCTTGCTGCGGTTTCGGAACTTCCTCCGTGTTTCTTTAACGCCACACGGATCCTGGCGAGCAGTTCTTCGATGGCGAAGGGTTTGGTGATATAGTCATCCGCTCCCGCATCAAGTCCCGACACCTTATCCATCACGGCGTCCCGGGCGGTGAGCATGATCACCGGCGTATCCTTTTCATTTCTGAGCCTTCTTAGCACCTCGAGTCCGTTTAGTCCGGGAAGCATCACATCCAAAAGGATCAGGTCAAATGCGCCGGAAAGGGCGAGCTCGAGACCCGTCCTTCCGTCAAATGCCTTTTCGACTTCATTGCCTTCATGCCGCAATTCAAGTTCTACAAAACGCGCAATCTTTTCTTCATCTTCTACGATCAGTATCTTACTCATTGTCGTCCTTCTTGTCCTTCTTCTCGGCGGCAACACTGGTCTTGATATCATCCACCACGTTGCTTGCCTTATTGCTTAAGTCGTTTAAGTTTACGGTAACGTCATCCATGCCTTCAAAGTCGTACTTGCACCCGCAGAAGAGGCCGACGATCAGCATGGGGATGGTGAACCAGAAGCCGAAGATCAAAAGTACCACAAGCACCAGCAGCGGAAGGGAAAGGATCTTTTTATCATCCTTTCTCACGTGGAACTTAATCTCCATGCCACGGGAGCACACCTTGGAAATCCAGTCTCCGAAGCGTCCCATCATATCGCCGAAGTTTTCCTTGCGGCAGCTTTTTTCGTAGTCCTCATGTGCCCTTGTAAGGTCGTCGGAAAGCTCCGCGGCGGTCGTTGTATAACTTGAAGCGCCGGGGCCCTTGATCTTTCCGAGTTTCTCAAGATATACGATCGCGTCGAGCACGTCGTAATCACATGCTTCCAGTGCGGACTTTGCATCGTCGTAGGAAACGCCTGTCTTCTCTCTGATTTTTTCTGCCTTCTCCAAATGATCCATCTTACATACATCCTTTCATATCCCCTGTTCGGGGTTTCTTGTCTCAACCTGTGACCATAGGATACCGCAGATTGATTAATCTAAAATGTGTGAAAGATTAAAATAAGATTAAGAAACGAAGAACAGCATCCTTATACACGGATGCTGTTAAATACTTCGCCGATCTTCTGGTTTATTACGATATCCGCCTGGGAATCTCTCGGTGTCGGCTGCATGTTGATCACAACCAGGTACTTGCCGTGGAAGTAATCGATCAGTCCTGCCGCAGGATATACCGCAAGAGACGTACCTCCGATGATCAGCATGTCCGCATGACTGATATGATCCACCGTTTTGGCGATCACACTCGAATCAAGGCCCTCCTCGTAAAGCACCACATCCGGCCGAACGGTACCTCCGCAGGCATCGCACTTCGGGATCCCCTTCTGGCCCATGATATAGGGCAGATCGAAATGCTTTCCGCATTCCATGCAGTAGTTTCTAAGAACCGATCCGTGCAGTTCAAGAACCTCCTTGCTCCCGGCCTTTTGATGCAGCCCGTCGATGTTCTGAGTAACAACCGCCTTCACCTTACCGGCTGCCTCAAGCTCGGCAAGCTTTTTGTGTGCCGCGTTGGGCTCGGCCTGTTCAAAGATCATCTTGTCTCTGTAAAACTCGTAAAACTCATCCGTCCTGGACATGAAGAAGCTGTGACTTACGATCGTCTCCGGCGGATACTTGTACTTTTGATTGTACAGTCCGTCTGTGCTTCGAAAGTCCGGGATGCCGCTTTCCGTCGACACGCCCGCGCCGCCGAAAAACACAATGTAATTACTGTCATCAATCGCTGCCTGAAGTTTCTCGATCATAGGACACCTCCCTACTTGCCGGTGACGGTCATCGTGACATCACCGAGAATCTCGAGTGTCACACCATCAATCTCCGCAGATTTCAACTCCACGCTCTGATCATCACCGATGGCGAGTCCGGAACAGTCCACATAGAGTGCAAGATCCTGTAAGGACAGTTCTTCCAGTGTGCTCTCAAATCCATAAGCATTGATCTTCACGTTGGATAGATTGATCGTATAAGTGTAACCCTGCTGGCGTCCCTTGATACTTACGGTTGCCGCAGTCGGTGTATAACTTCGCGTCACATATCTGCTGATCTTCGCGGTCACCACAAGGTTTCTGTCGCTTTCAACCGCGAACACGCCCTCGGGCAGATACTTGGTATAGTCTACGGATTGCTGAAGATCCTCGGACAGTCCTTCCACGGAGATATCTCCGATGGAAAGTTTGGACAGGGATGCCAGTACATCCGCATCCGCCGCAACCCGGATCTTCTCGGGCTGGTATGCCGTTTCTTCCACGGCGTATCCGTCGGCGGGACTTCCGACAAATTCCACGACCACAGGAATCTCCTTTACATGAAGGATCTTGATGCTTGCGGTTGCCTTGGTCTCGCTTAAAGTCAGTTTTTCACTTGTGATGGGGTCACCGTAGGCATCAAGCACATCGATCTCTGCCGTCTCCGTCAGATCCTTTGTGGCACCGTTTACGGGCACGGATACGGAGACCTCCGTGATCTTTTCCACGGTGCTCTTCGGTCCCTCAATGGTGACAATTCCGGGATTGGTGGTGGTATCTCCCACCGCAAAGCCTTCTCCGGGTGACCCGGTCGTCTTGACCTTGATGGGGAACTGCATGGACGCCTTATCCTCTAAGTTCAGGGTCATGACATTGTCCGCTATGGTGATGGTAATATCGTTCTCGATGGACTTTCTCGTCGGCTCCACCTTGATCTGCACGGTATTGGTGATGGACATCTCCGAGAGATCCGCTGTTGCGTTGAAATCGGCGGCCGAAAGACTTCCGACTACGGAACGTCTGCCCTTCACCGTGATATCTACGGTACTGCCCTTGGATACTTCATAAATCTGATCATGTTCCTCAAGCACATCACCGTTTAATTGTGTTACGGGAATTCCCGTGATCTTCTTGGTCGTCTGGTAGTCGGAGATGTTCATGACCACAAGCCACAGCAGGCATGCGAAGAAGATCGCAAGGACCTTCAGACCGAGATTCTTGAAGAGTTTTTCTTTCATGCCCGATCCACCTCCTTATCCCTTCTCTTGGAACGGCGGTTCTTCTTGCCTGTCATCTTGCCCATCCTTAAGGCCTCAAGTTCTCTGCGGAGACTCTCGGAATCAAGGTTCCTCTTAAGGAGTCCGCCCTGGGCTAAGGAGATCGCACCGTTTTCTTCGGATACCACAATGGTGACACTGTCTGACACCTCGCTGATGCCGACGGCCGCTCGATGTCTGGTTCCGAGATCCTTGTTTAGGTCATGTCTTCCCGTAAGCGGCAGATAACAGGTTGCGGCGATCACGCGGTTGTTGCGTATGATAACAGCGCCGTCATGCAGCGGCGTGTTCTTCTCGAAGATATTGATGAGGAGCTGCTTGGTCACATGCGCATCCACCTGGATGCCGGTGCTCTCATACTCGCCCAGAGCAACATTTTGCTCGATAACGATCAAAGCTCCCGTTTTGGCCTTGCTCATGTCAATGGAAGCAGCGACCAGTTCCCGTATGGTATTCTCCGTGATACGATTGGATTTGTCGCCGGAATCATCGCGGGTTAAAACCTCGGAAAGGATATTCTTTCTTCCGAGTTCCTCAAGTCCGCGCCGAAGCTCCGGCTGGAAAAGGATGAAGAGCGCAAGGATACTGACGCTGATCATATTCCTGTAGATCCAGAGAATGGTATTCATATTGAAAAAAGATGCTATGGCGAAAACGATCGCCAGGATCAGAATACCCTTGAACAATGTCCATGCTCTCGTTCGTTTGAACCAGAGCATGACATAGTAGATAACAAAGGAAAGAATAATGATTTCCAAGATGTCGGACAAACGGATATCCGGCACATAAAACCAGTCAAAGTATTCTTTTAAACCGGAAACAAATTTGCTCAAACCGACACCCCGTTTCGATTACTGTTCCGTGAGTTCTTCCTGCTTTCTTGCTTTTACGGTGTCTGCGACAGCCTTCTTCTTCGGGGCGGGCTTCGCTTCCTTGTCTTCCT
>CAMOHF010000030.1 GCA_946614685.1 uncultured Clostridia bacterium
TCGCAACCTTCAACAAGATCGCGCTTCCTCTTATGAAGCCGGCGATGTCCACACAGGCCATCTTCGCCTTCATCGGATCATGGAACAACCTTTATACACCTTCTATGATCCTCTTCGACACACATAAGAAGACCCTCCCGATGTTCATCATGTCACTTCGTTCTGAGCAGTTCAGAGCTGACTATGGTATCATCTACGTAGGACTCTTCCTGACCATCCTGCCGATCTTCGTTGTATACTTTGCTCTTTCAAAGTATATCATCGCAGGTGTAGCACTTGGTGGTGTCAAGGAGTAATCAAAACCATTCGAGCCGTACCCGTTTGGGTGCGGCTCTTTTTTTGTGACAAGTCTGTGAAAAGCATTGACGCACCTCGCAAAAAGTCTTAAAATAATTGAGGTTTTAAGAGAAACAGGAGGATTATAAAATGAAATACAAAAAGAGAATGCTTTCCGTAGCGCTTGCCGCATCGCTTGCAATGTCCGCTTTAAGCGGATGTTCAAACGGGCTTTCCAAGGATGGTACAACCGCATCGGGTGCGACTACAGAGAGCGCAGAGCATAAAGATGGTCGTATGACCAAGGAAGACGCGTCAAAGACGCTTGCGATGCATATCGGTGACTATGATGTCTATATGGATGAATTGATGGTATATGCCATGCAGGCAATCGTTGTTAGCAAGCTGACGCCGGATATCTGCTCGGAAACGAACCAAAAGGCTGTGAAGCAGACTGCACTTTCCTATGTGCGTACAACCAAGATCGAGTATGATGCGGCTGTGAAAGCGGGCGTAACGCTCACTGATAACGATAAGGCCTCCACAAAGACATTGATCGATAACTTTAAGAATTCGTTCCCCCAGAAGGTATTTGATGACTTTGGGATCAGCGATGAGGTGATCGAGAAGGTATTCACCGAGCAGACGTATGTTCAGAAATTTGAGAACGATACCAAGAACGAGATCGGACAGGCGAAGACCAAAGAAAAGCAGGAAGAATATGCGGATTATAATTTCCACAATATCTACTACATGATCTTCCCTACCGTAGAGCAAAAGAACGGCGCGCCTGCAACAGCTTCGGACGGCAGTTATCAGAAACTTCCCGAGGATAAGCAGGCAGAGGCGAAGGCCAATGCCGAGAAACTGATCGAGCGTGTCAAAGCAGGAGAAGATGTGAAGAAACTGGCCGAAGAGTTTGGCATCGCATCATACAGCAGTGAGCGAAGCGGTTACGTAGGCGCTTACTCGGATGAGTTGAATGAGGCAATCAAGGATCTTGAGGCCGGAGAGATTTCCGGGGTGGTCGAGGGCGAACTCGGCTATGTGGTTGTGTATATGATGACCACACATGACGAAGATATCAAGAAACTATATGTGGATGCGCTTGTATCCGATCTGGTGGATCAGGAGTTCTCACAGAAGCAGTCGGAGTGGTTAAATGCCATCCCTGTGGATGTCAACGGTGATATGGAAGGTACCGTTTGGGAGGACTATGATCTCTACGATCTTTGTAAAGAAATGAACGACAAATAACAGGGTGCCTGACCCCTCATTACGAAACTGTTACAATGTAACAGATTTGTAGTGGGGGCAGGCACCTTTTTTTGAGAGAAAAAAAGGTTTTTTTTCGATGATGTAGAATAATATAATTGTGCGCAGCTCGTGCACATCTTGCTTTGGGGAGATTATCATGATATTACGCGAGTTTTTCGAAAAAAGAGAACACGAGATCCTGTCAGCTTATGCCGCCAAGAGCGACGAATCCCGCGGAAGGGAGCGCGAAGAGGAAAAGTGCGACATACGCACCGATTATCAGCGAGACAGGGACAGGATATTGCATTGCAAGTCTTTCCGAAGACTGAAACATAAAACACAGGTATTTCTGGCCCCGAGCGGGGATCATTACCGTACCAGACTGACCCATACCCTTGAGGTGTCTCAGATCGCCAGATCCATCGCAAGAGCGCTTCTTCTGAATGAGGATTTAACGGAAGCCATTGCCCTCGGACACGATCTCGGACACACGCCTTTCGGTCACGCCGGAGAGCGTGCGCTTGCCAAGTACAGTTCCAGAGACTTTCGTCACAATGAACAGAGTGTCCGCGTGGTAGAACGCCTTGAGAAGAACGGTGCAGGCCTCAATCTGACATGGGAAGTCCGGGATGGTATCTTAAATCACAAGACGGCAGGCAAGCCCGCAACGCTCGAAGGAGATGTGGTACGTCTTGCCGACAAGATCGCCTACGTTAATCATGATATCGACGATGGTATTCGCGCAGGAATTCTGACGGAAGATATGCTTCCGAAGGGTCCGGCCGACGTACTCGGTCACAGTACCAGGGACAGGATCAACACATTGATTCATGCGATTGTGACAGCAAGCTTTGGCAAGGAACATATCATCGTTCCGAAGGAAATCGAACGGGCGCTGTTCGAGATGCGACGGTTTATGTTCGACGATCTGTATACGAATCCTCTTGCGAAGAGTGAAGAAATCAAGGCTGAGAAGATGATCGGATATCTCTTTGACGCTTATATGAACGATGAAACGCTGCTTCCCGACGAATACATTGCTTATATTGCGTCCGGTGAGGACCGGGAGACTGTGGTTTGCGACTATATCGCCGGTATGACGGATAACTACGCCGTAGAGTGTGCAAAGGAACTCTTTGTTCCTATGGCGTGGAAAGGTTAGGGAGGCATAATCTTGTACTATTCAGATGAAATCATCGAAGAGGTGCGCAGCCGGTCCGATATTGTGGACATCATCGGAAGCTACGTTTCCCTCAAACAAAAAGGCACGTCCTACTCGGCCTGCTGTCCGTTCCATCACGAGAAAACACCTTCCTTCTACGTGAGTAAGGAGAAGCAGGTTTACCATTGCTTCGGATGCGGTGCTGCCGGAAATGTCTTTACATTCCTTATGGAATATGACAATCTCACATTTCCCGAAGCAATCAGACAGCTGGCGGACAGGAGCGGAATCTCTCTTCCGGAGCAACAGCTTTCCGAGACAGAACGGCGTGAACAGAATAAAAAACAGCTTTTAAAAGAGATCAACCGAACGGCCGCGGGCTACTTTCACTACCTGCTCACCAAGACGTCTCACGGTAAGAAGGGGCTTGATTATTTCCACGAACGCGGGCTTTCGGACGAGACCATTACATCCTTTGGACTCGGATACTCAGATATCTATGAGAACGACTTATATAAGTATCTTTCCGGGAAGGGCTACAAGGACAGTGATATCCGTGATGCGGGCCTGATCGATATCTCCGAGCAAAAGGGAGCGACGGACTGCTTCTGGAATCGGGTGATGGTTCCGATCACCGATATCAACGGCAAGGTGATCGCGTTCGGCGGAAGAGTCCTCGGAGACGGAAAGCCGAAGTATGTAAATACCAAGGCGACTGCGGTCTTTGACAAGAGTCGGAATCTCTTTGCCATGAATCTCGCAAGGCGCTCCAAGCGACGGGGGATCATCCTCTGCGAGGGCTACATGGACGTGATCGCCATGCACCAGGCGGGCTTTGACAATGCGACCGCAACGCTCGGTACGGCAGTGACGCTCGGACATGCGGGCCTGGTGAAGCGCTACACCGAGGAGGTTTATCTGGCTTACGACAGCGACGAGGCCGGAACCAAGGCGGCACTTAAGGCAATCGATATATGCCGGGAGGTCGGCCTTTCGACACGTGTGATCGACTTAAAGCCCCACAAGGATCCGGACGAATTTATCAAGGCGCTCGGCCGCGAGGCCTTTGAGGAACGTCTTCGGGACGCAAAGCCCGGTATCGTCTTTGCGGTGGATACGGCTTCGAAGAATTTCAGACTGTCGGATCCCGAGGACAAGAGCCGTTTCGGAAGAGAGGTTGCCAGGATTCTTTCCACCATCGAGGATGCCATGACAAGGCATAATTATATTGATTCCATCGCTGAGACCTACAGGCTGGACCGTGACGGATTAAAGCAGCAGGTGCGTGAATACGGCACTGCGGCCGAGGAGAGAAGGCTGGCGGATGAAGTGATGCGTGAAACAAAACCGGAGCGTGAGAAAAAAGCCTCCGCATTTGAGCAGGAAAAGTCCTACGGGCTTCTGCTTACATGGATGGTGAATGACACCGGGCTGTTTGAAAAACTTGACGGTATTATCTCCGAGGAAGATTTTCCGGGTGAGGGATATAAGGATATCGCACATGCACTTTTTGAACAGTACAGAAAGAACGGTGTGGTCAATCCCGCCGCACTGGTGGATATTTTCACCGAGCCGGACAAGCAGCGTTTCGCTGCGGCTGTGATCCAGGCGGAATTGCCGGAGGAGACCGGTCCGGAGGAGAGAGAAAAAGCCTTAAATGACATCGTGAAGCGCGTGAAAACGGAGCGAATCGACAGGGAACTTTCCGAGGGAGATTTGACCAGAATGCCGGAACTGATCCGGGAGAAATCCGGGATCGATAAGATTCACATACGGCTTTAAATAGATCATGAGAGGAAAAGGAGATTATTAAAATGGCTACAAGAAAGAAAAAGACACAGGAAGAGGTTGAGATCAAGCAGGATGAGCTTGAGACCGTTGATACTTATACAGGGGATGCACCGGCGGAAGACAGTCCGGCAGACAGCCCTTTAAGTGATGAGAATTTTATGAAGCGCCTGAACGAGCTTCTTGCTGTTGCACAGAAGAACAAGAATGTGATCGAAGATATGGAGATCATCAATCATTTTACCGGCCTGAAGGATATGGAACTTACAACCGAGCGCATGGTAGCGATCTTCGAATATCTCGAGAACAATGGTGTAGAGATCCTTGCAATCACGGATGACGATGATGATGAGCCGGATGAGATGATGCTTGAGGCGGAGGAAGAGGTTGATGTGGATGTTGAGCATATCGATCTGTCCGTGCCCGACGGTGTCAGCATCGAGGATCCTGTCCGCATGTATCTGAAGGAGATCGGAAAGGTTCCGCTTCTTTCTGCGGAGGAGGAGATCGAACTTGCAAAGCGTATGGAAGCCGGAGACGAGGAAGCGAAAAAGAAGCTTGCGGAAGCGAATCTTCGTCTGGTGGTCAGCATCGCCAAGCGTTATGTGGGCCGCGGCATGCTCTTCCTTGACCTGATCCAGGAAGGCAATCTCGGTCTGATCAAGGCCGTTGAAAAATTTGATTACAGAAAGGGATACAAGTTCTCCACCTACGCTACCTGGTGGATCCGTCAGGCCATCACGAGAGCGATCGCAGATCAGGCAAGAACCATCCGTATCCCTGTACATATGGTAGAAACCATCAACAAGCTGATCCGTGTATCCAGACAGTTGCTCCAGGAGCTCGGACGTGAGCCCCTTCCCGAGGAGATCGCTAAGGAGATGGATATCCCCGTCGAGCGTGTGCGCGAGATCTTAAAAATCTCCCAGGAGCCGGTGAGCCTTGAGACACCTATCGGTGAGGAGGAGGACAGCCACTTGGGTGATTTCATCCAGGATGAGAATGTCCCCGTGCCCGCAGAGGCAGCAGCCTTTACCCTCCTGAAGGAGCAGCTTGTGGAAGTACTCGGTACGCTCACGGAAAGAGAGCAGAAGGTGCTTCGGCTGAGATTCGGCCTGGATGACGGTCGCGCACGTACACTCGAGGAAGTCGGTAAGGAGTTCCAGGTAACCAGAGAGCGTATCCGTCAGATCGAAGCCAAGGCGCTTCGCAAGCTTCGTCACCCGAGTCGCAGCAGAAAGTTAAAGGACTATCTGGAGGAGAACAGTTGACGCGTCTGACTGCCAGAATGCAGGCCATAGCGGATGCCGCCATCGCCCTCGGAAAAGAACTTTCAAAGATAGATCCCGTGGCAGCGGATATCGGATGCGATCACGCTTTTGTCTCGATCGCACTGGCCGAAAGCGGTACATTTGCAGGCGTTATTGCCTGTGATATCGTACCGGGGCCGCTTCAGATCGCAAAGGCCAATATCGCATCATCCGGTCTTTCGGATGTGATCAGCGTTCGGATGGGAGACGGGCTATCGCCCCTTTCTCCGAAGGAAGCGGATGTTGCGGTGATCGCCGGTATGGGCGGACATCTGATGGAGGAGATCTTAAGCAACGGCAGTGATGTGCTTGCGGGTGGGATCGGGTTGATCCTCTCACCGCAGTCGGAGCCGGAGCGTGTCAGATACTTCCTTACGCAAAATGGTTATGAGATCCTGCGTGAGCAGATGGTCGAAGACAATCATAAATTTTACCCCGTGATCACGGCGGCAACGGGAGAAGGCGCACCGCTTACGGAAACAGAAGCGCGTTTCGGCCGTGACAACATCAGGAAAAAGGATCCGGTCTTCCTAAAATATATCGATGACCTGATCACGAAAAACCGCAGGATCTGCGCAGGACTTGCCGGTCAGGGTGAAGGACATGAAAGGCTTGCGGAACTTGAACGGGAGTATGAAGAGATGCGAAAGATCATTGAAATATAACAGGGGGTACAGAGTATGGACAAGATTCAAGTAAAGCTAAACGGACAGACCTACAGTGTGGATAAGTTCACCACGATCACGGAGCTGATCAAGACAGCACTCCCGCAGGAGGACAGATTCAAGTATGTACTTGCCTTCCGGGACAAAAAGCTTTCCGAACTCGGTGTGCTTTTGGATCGGGATTGCGAGGTGGAACTCATCGGCAAGAACACGGTGATGGGTATGGATACCTATAAGCGAAGTCTGACGCTTCTGATGGTGAAGGCTTTTGCGGACGTACTGGGCAATGTTGCAAACCATCGTGTTAATGTCATGTATTCCATCGGTAAGGGATACTTCTGTCGCCTGATCTCCGATGAGGTTGAACTTACGGAGAAACTTATCGAGAACGTGAAGGCCAGGATGGAAGAACTTGCATATCTGGATATGAAGATCGTGAAGGAATCTGTGGCTACGGATGAGGCGATCCGCAGATTTGCCAGACAGGGGATGGAAGACAAAGAAAAGCTTTTCAAATTCCGCCGTGTATCCAAGGCCAATATGTACAGCCTGGACGGATACGAGGACTATTTCTACGGCTATATGGTGCCCTCGACAGGTTATCTGAAGTGCTTTGACATGATTCCCTACGATGACGGCTTTGTACTTGTGGTTCCGGACAAATCCAATCCGGATGTTGTACCGGAGTTTGTGCCTTATGAGAAACTGTTCCATGTATTAAAGAGCTCCGATGACTGGAGCAAGACGCTTCATGTGAGCAATGTCGGTGAATTAAACGAGACCATTACGACCGGAGAGATCAATGAGCTGATACTGGTGCAGGAAGCGCTGCAGGAGAAGCAGATCGCAGAGATTGCGGATATGATCAAGGAGCGCGGCAAACGTTTCGTTTTAATTGCGGGACCTTCATCTTCGGGAAAGACGACCTTTTCCCACAGACTGTCCGTACAGCTTCGGGCACACGGACTTCGACCCTATCCTTTGGCCCTCGACAATTATTTTGTAGAGCGTGAACAGACACCGAAGGATGAGAACGGAAACTATGATTTCGAGTGCCTCGGAGCGATGGACCTTACGCTTTTCAATGAGCATGTGACCAGACTTTTGGCCGGTGAGAAGGTGGAGATTCCTACATTCAACTTCACCATCGGTAAGAAAGAGTACAAGGGAAAGACGATGCAGCTTGCGCCGACGGACGTGCTTGTAGCCGAGGGTATTCATGCATTAAATCCCAAGATGACGGAGAAGATCCCCGACAACGACAAGTTTAAGGTGTACATCAGTGCCCTGACGCAGCTCAATATCGACGAGCATAACCGTATTCCCACGACGGATGGTCGACTGATCCGACGTATCGTTCGTGATGCGAGAACCAGAGGCAACACGGCACAGGATACGATCGCCATGTGGGATTCGGTTCGAAGAGGCGAAGAAAAAAACATCTTCCCCTTCCAAGAAGAGGCAGATGCTATGTTCAACTCAGCGCTTATTTACGAACTTTCTGTGATCAAGCAGTTTGCGGAGCCTTTGCTCTTCGCAGTACCCAGAGATTCCTTTGAGTACTACGAGGCAAAACGATTGTTGAAGTTCCTTGATTATTTTGTGGGAATGGACGTGACACGTATCCCGATGAATTCCATCTTACGTGAGTTTGTCGGAGGCGGATGCTTCGATGTGTAAGTCTAGTTCTTGGACTGAATAAAGTTATAAAACTCACTCTGCGGGAGCGGCTTGGAGAAGTAGTAGCCCTGGATGTAATCCACACCCAGTGCCTTCATGCTTTCAAGCTCTTCCGCAGTTTCTATTCCCTCGGCTACGATCTTCAAGCCGAGTTCTTTGATCATGCGGACCGTAGCGGACATGACAACCTTCGCACGTTCATTTCTGAAATACTCCTGTGTCATGGAACGATCAAATTTTACGATATCGACAGGCATATCCACGATGTAGTTGAGGTTGGACTCACCGGTACCGAAGTCGTCCAGAGAGAAACTGCAGCCGATCTCGCGAAGCTGATGCATATTGTCCAGAAGGATGTGTCGCTGCGTCAGTGTGGATGTCTCGGTGATCTCCAAGTTGATGGAGTCGGGTGAGAGATTGTGCCTGTCCATGATGGAGAGATATTTGGATGCGAGCTGCTTGTTCTCGCACTGCGCTACGGACAGATTCACCTCGATGTACTTAATGCCTCTGGAGAGGATGTTGCTGTTGGCCAGGATGTGGCAGGTCTTTTCAAATACACGCTCACCGATCTGTTCGATCAGGCCGTTCTCCTCTGCGACAGGGATGAATTTGCCGGGCATTACCATATCACCGTTGGCGTTGCGCATACGAGCAAGAGCCTCGGCTGAGACAAATTTGCTTTCATGCACGGAGTAAATCGGCTGGTAGAAGACCTCAATGCGGTCGTCGACGATGGCCTGCTTGATCTCTTTCACCATGCTGTGGTAGTCGTGAATCTGGCTGACGGTGGATTTGTCAAGATTGATGGTAGTGCGCTTGTCTGCGGTGCCTTCGCGATAATACTGGTAAACCGTGAGAAGCTCGTCTGCGTTGTCCACAACCCAACCGTCCACGGCGTAGAGGAAGAAGGCTTTTACGGCGCGAT
>CAMOHF010000031.1 GCA_946614685.1 uncultured Clostridia bacterium
CATCTCCTACAGGAGCAAGGACGAGGGAGCGATCCATGTGGGCGGTGTGCTCGGTTACAATGAAGAGAATTCCCGTGTCATCGTGAGAGACTTCAACAATGAGAACCGCATCAAGATCGAATCGCTTTCGGCGACTGGCATCACAAGAGATTCCTCCACGGATATCAACGGTAACCCGATCAAGTACGCTTATGCGGCGTATATCATCGGACGTGTCACACCTTATATGACCATCATAGACTGCAGACCTGAGTTCTGCGGCACTCTTAATACGGACGCTACCTACCACGGCAGCGTGACTGAGGTGAACAACGGACTTGTCACTTACACGGCAGATGGATATATCGGTGCCAAGGAATGGAACGGCGCTTACAAACAGTACATTCATGTCCCGGAGAACACCAATTACGTCGGTAACATCATCGGATTAAACCAGGGTACCTTTGATCATTCGAACAGAAAGCTGAACAACATCAAGCTGGAAGGCGTCGGTGATGTGGCAGGTGGTCTGGTTGCCGAGAACGGAAGCAACGGCGTGATCAAACTGACGGGCACCTTTACGGGACCTCAAATCACATCAAGCGGTCGCGTGGTCGGAAGCGTATGCGGTATCAATCGCGGAAGCATTGTAGCCACTGACGGTTTGCTTATGGTCGAGGGCTCCAATGTCTCAATTACCGGCAAGGATACGGTAGGCGCACTTTGCGGAATCTGGGACAGCGCGGAGCCTCTGGAGAATCTTACGATCTATGCGAAGGGTGCGCAGACAGCGGCCCTGCCCGCTATCGTTGCAACAGAGGGAACCTGCGGTGCTGCCATCGGAAAGATCACCTCAAGTGCCACCATCAGCAATGTCACACTTATGAACAACAACCCGCTCAATCTTACGAACAACAACAGCCGTACCTGCAAGGGCAGGATTGTCGGCGGCGTTGTCGGCGAGATCGAAACAGATGCGGGAGAGAATGTAACCATCAGCGGATGTACAGTGCGCGGTAATCTGGCAGCAACAGAGTCCTTAGGCGGCGTCTGCGGCAAGGTTTCCGGAAGCGGAACCGTAACTTTGGACAACTGCGTTGTCGGAACCAATATGACAGACAGCGACACGCTTACAACAGCCGGTATCGTGGCGGATGCGGGCGGTATCACGACGATCAAGCGTTCCAGAGTCTATGTGAACGGCATCGATTACGGAATCAACGGCGGTACGGCTGCGGAAATCAGCTACTGCCTCGATATGGGACACCGTGACAACACCGGAAGCTGTGTGGCTTCGGCTGTAACGGATCCGGCAACCGGTAAGCAGAAGATTTCCAATGTCTTCTATCTTGCAAAGCAGGATTATTACGATGTGGCAGGTGCTACTGCACTGACATCGGATGTGGCAACCACGTTTGACGGCGCACCGATCGCAATGGACATCCTAACCTTGAGCAGTAATACATACGGATTCTACTTCCGCGCAGATGTTGAGGAGACACCTGCGGCAGGCGGTACGGATCCTGCGGCAGGTGGTACGGATCCCGCAACGGGCGGCACAGACCCTGCGACGGGCGGTACGGATCCTGCAACGACACCCGTGACGGTGACGAAGACCTTTGATACGGGCATGTCATTCACTCTCGACAAGTCGCAGAACTACGCAAACTACAACAACAAGGACTTCTTCAACAACCAGGGTTACAGAAGAACCTACGATAAATATGAAAGCATCTTTAAGGCTTATATGACCTCACACGGAGTAATGGATTAATGGCACAGAGCAAAATGAAGCAACCGAATAATGCCAATCGCGGTTCGGCACTGGTCACGGTACTTGTGGTACTGATGGTGGTGATGAGCTTCGTTTTACTGCTCATCTTAGAGGCTTATCAGTACTACTCCATGTCCGGAGCAAAGCAGTATCGCCTAAAGTGTGAGGAACTTGCCACGACGGCCTCCCATGAGATCGGCCTCGAGATCACCAAGCCCCGCTTCGCATCCAAGGAGGAAGAAGCCGAGGCGCTTGCGGACGGCAAGCACGGACTCTGGTTCTACCTTAGGTATAATGTCGGTCAGGCCAACTGGCCCTACTTCGATAACGGAAGTCTGGCTGCGGCGGGATCCGGCACGACGGAGTTTCCGGGTATGACGGGACTTACGGGCAGCACGGATGAGAAGACTGTCAGCAGAACTTTTCATCTTTCCTATAAGATTGACGATGCAGAGAAGAATAAGCTTGCGGCAGCAGGTGCGCTCGGCGTTGTAACGGACACCATCGACAAGGTGGACGATCAGATCCCGGACGATGTGGCTGTGACCATGTACTGGGAACCGGGCAAGGCGCCGGACGTAAGAAACGGAAGTAAGCTTCACGTACAGGTGACGGTGCGGATGGGTAGCTACAGCTATTCCTCCACGCAGGTCTACCTGCTCACAACCAAGAAATACCCCGGAACACTCGGCACCGGTACGATGGTGACGGCGAATCCGGCAACCGGTGTGAACCCGGTGGGCAACAGTATCTATGAAGACGAACAGTGGATTTGGAACTGGTATGGTTCCGAATAGGAGCAGGGCATGAAAGATACAAAGAACCGCAAATTCAATATCAGATCCAACCGTGGTTCGACCATCGCCGAGACGCTGGTGGCTTTTGCCGTGCTTACAATCGTGTCGCTGGCACTGATCTCTGTGATCTCCTTTGCCAAGCATATGTTCATGGAGGCGGCGGACAAGCGTGAGCGCTGCGACACATTGGAGGAAAAAGACGTCACGGGCGAGCTTACCTATCAGGCCTGTGCTTATGATTACAATGCGGGCGGAACGACAAAGTCGGCGCGACCCTTTGCATTTTCCCTGACACTCGACACCGAAAAGACACCGACCACGGCGATCGCTTCGGCGGAGAGGGCGGACAATTCCACCTTCCGGCTGGATGCGGCGAATGCGGCGTGGACGGACGGAAGCGACATCGTCAGTGACGGAGCGATGGACTTTTATCTGATCAAACTTGTCTATCAGGAGAGGACGGAGTAGATGAAGCAGGAACGTCTCGATCTCAAATCAAATAAAGGCATGACCCTCGTGGAGATGCTGATCTCCTTCATGCTCCTCGGGATCTTTATCGTTGCGGCGTCGCAGATCATCTCTTCGACGACGATGATCTACTGCGGGGTAAGAGACGGCGCAAGGGGCGCGGAGGTTTCCGAGATCGTGCTTTCCAAGGCAGGCGGTATGCTTGTCGGCGCGCAGAAGGGTTCCGATGACATGATCCCCGCTATCGATTCCGACAGCACCAAGACCTCCGGTACATCCGTCAGCTTCTACGACAGAACGGGTACGCATGTAAAGATCGGGGTGAATGACGAAGGTTACTTAAACATTTACTATTATCCGATCCCGGGCAGATACAAGGAACGAAACTGGACCTTCGACAAGGACGTGTACATGGGCTATACGATCACCGATTTTCTGATCGAGAAGGTGGATATGGGACCGCTCTCGACGGAACTTGTGTACAAGATTTCCATGACGCTTCATGCGAGCAACGGAATCGATTATCCGGCCGTGCGATACGTCAAGTGTTATAATTACGCAGACTTTACCGCCGGGATTCCCGGTACGGAATAATTAAGGGGCAGACGATGGAGAAAGAACAGGGGATTTTTACAAAACAGAGAATCCGGGTGGTCGTCAGGATCATCCTGATCATAGCGGTCGTATTTATCATCGGACTCGCGGGATTCACCGTATTTCGCGTTCAGACACAGGCGAAGATCGCACTTCGTGAGGCGAAGAATGTGCGGCTTTCTTTGGAGATGCTCGATATCGAGCTCTACGCGGAGCGAAGAAGTATCTACGCTCCCAAAGAAAAGGGCGGCATGGCAGCAGGGGTAGAAGACAAGATCCGCGAACTGCAAAGCGTGGACGGAAGTTTCGCGATCACCGGCTATGACGCAGAGGGGCGTACCGTAACAGGTATGACATACGAAACGGACCATTATCTGGTTATCTACAGCAGGACGGAAAACGGCGAGGATCACTGGCGCGTGATGTACTTCCTGACTGTCGGGGATTATGACAGATAGAGATACGTTTGGTGCAAGAGGGAGGAAACTATGGCAACTTACAGGTACAAAGCAAATGACGAACAGGGGAAGACATACTCCGGTTCCATGCAGGCGACCTCGGACCAGGATCTCCATGCGCGGCTGAAAGCCGAAGGAAAATTTCTGATCGATTACAGGGAGGAACGCGGCAAGGTATCGGCAAAACGTCTCCGGTCGGACAAGCTTTCCGAGTTTTCGAGAAATTTAGGCAAGCTGATCAAGGCGGGTGTGACCCTGGTGAAGGCTTTAAGGATCATATCCGAAGATGAGTCCATCAAGCCGAAGGAGCGGGAAATCTACTCCACACTGCTTCGGGATGTTCGACAGGGTATGACGCTTTCGGACGCCATGATGGAGCAGGGGGACACCTTTCCGAATCTTTTCATCAACATGATGCGAAGCTCGGAGAGTGCCGGCAATATGGATTCTATCGCCCTGCAGATGGCGGACTACTATAGCAAGGAATACAAATTAAATCAAAAGATCAAGAGTTCCATGACCTATCCGAAGATCCTGACCGTATTGATCATCCTGGTCGTGATGGTCATTATGGGATTTGTGATCCCGCAGTTCTCAAATCTGTTCGCACAGATGGAGTCGCTTCCGATCGCGACCAAGGTATTGCTTGCGATCAGTGACTTTGTGAAGTCGAAGTGGTATGTAATGATCTTTGTTGCGGTTTTGGCCTACATTGCGCTGAAGATGATCTTCTCCATTCCGAAGGTGAGGATCGCCAAGGACAAGCTGGAGATTCATGCACCCGTGATCGGCAGACTTCGCAAGATCGTCTATACGGCAAGATTTGCGCGTACCTTATCCAGCTTATACTCGGCAGGTATTCCGATTCTGACCTGCCTTTCCATCGCCAAAACCACCATCGGTAATTCCTACATCGAGCTTCAGTTTGATAAGCTCATCGCAGATATCCGATCCGGTGAGACACTTTCAAACGCCATCGAGAATGTCGACGGCTTCACAAGAAAACTTTCCTCCACCATCATGGTCGGTGAGGAAACAGGATCTCTTGACTCCATGCTGATCTCCATAGCGGATCAGATGGATTACGAGTCGGAGATCGCCATCGGAAAACTGGTAGCCATGCTGGAACCTGCGATGATCGTCGTTATGGCCTTGATCGTCGGATTCATCATGATTGCAGTCATACAGCCGATATACGGTTCTTACCAGTCCATTGCGGGCTCGGTAGGTTAAGAGAGGGGGAACAGGATTTTGAGCACGATCATACATATATCCAACAGACAGATTCAGATCGTGGCCGCCAAGGGGAGCGGCAATGGCGCAAAGCCGGCACGTGCATACGTGAGAGAAGCACCGGAGGGCAGTATCATCAACGGTATCGTGATGGATCCCGATGCATTTATCGCCGATATGAAGGAGTTCTTCATACAGACGGGTGTATCGACCAAGGACGTTACCCTGATCATCGACAGCAGTAAGATCGCAGGTAAGCGACTGGAGATCCCGAAGCTGTCCAAACCGAAGACACTGGACTTTATCCGCCGCGAGATGGTGGACATGGACAAGGAGAATGTCGACGAAGTCTACTCCTACATCGAATTGACGGGCGATAAGAACGCCAAACTCCGCAGTGTCTATGCCAATTCCGTAGACATCGAGTTCGTCAGGGACTATGTGGAGATCTTTAAGGAGATCGGCGTTACGCTGAAGGGCATCTATTCGGGTGTCGGTACCATGATCAAGATGATCGAGCGTACCGCAGCGAAGACGGCCGGTACATTTATCGCGCAGATCGCGGACGATAACATTTTGACCAACATCCTTTGGGTGGACGGTAAGTTCTACTATTACAGCAGTCAGCGTTGCTTCCAGGAGCCGGGAACCGAGGCGTACTACGATGAGTGCGTAAGGGCGCTTTCCCAGCTGACTCAGTTTATGCAGGCCAACCAGATCGAGTCCCCGCTGGATGTGATCTATGTCGGCGGTATTGCAAATATGGACATCAATATGTATCAGGTGCTCGCTGCATCTTCACGCATCGAGACCAGGATCGAAGAGTTTGACTGCGGCCTTCGGGCAAAGTACGGTGCCGAATTCGATCTGCACACCTTCCTTCAGTCCGTAGCCGGACTTACCTCTCTTTCCAATGAGAGCAACCTCTTGCACAGATTCACCGCAAGTCGTAAGGAGTCGAAGGTTGATTCCACATTGAAGAAGCGTATCGCACTGGTCGCAGGTACCCTCGTTGTGATGCTTCTTGCACTGGCATCGGTGATCTTCGTCAAACTTCAAAAACAGAAGGAACTCGATGATTTAAAGGCGTCCAACGAAAACCAGGTTACGCAGATGCAGCTTGAGGATTATGACCGCGTCTCCAGCGAAATGGCGGCCGTGGTGATGCGACTGAACAGTATGGATCTGATCGAGCGCATGGTGGATTCCTACCCCGGCTGCAACAGCGCCGTGGTAAAGGAGATCGAGGATGCGGCAGCGGGATATGCGACCATCGAAGTCAACAGCTTCATGGCTTCAAGCGGTACGGTTGCATTTGTTGCGAACGCGGAAGAAGTTAAGAATGTCAACCAGTTCATAGCGAAACTGCTTGAGAAAGACATCTTCAGTGACGTCAACTACACAGGTTATACCTATGATGATGGGGAGCAGGTATACAACATCCATGTAATCTGTACCCTCTCGGAAAACGCAGGAAAGTAGGGGGTGAGGGAATTGCAGACAGAGATGACGGAAAGAGATAAACGACTGATCGTAGCACTTTCGATCTTTGTGATCGTGGTTGCCATCGCCTACTGGGGCATCCGGCCGGCGTTAAAGGATATCAAGGCGATCAACAAGGATATCGAAGAGCAGCAGGAGATCGAGAAGATCAACGAGAAAAAGCTCTCCATGCTTACACTGTATCAGGCGATGCAGGAGGAGTATCTTGCAGAGGTTGATACCAAGACCGAGCAGTTCTACCCGATGATGAACAGTGACGAGATTGACAAGCTCTTCACACTGGAAGTGTTAAAGAGAGGATTCTCGTCCTACGATCTTGCCATCGCCATCGACGATATGCCGGTGGATATGGAGCCTTACATGTATTCGGAACTGGCGGCGGCGATCGAGACCGGTGAGTCAACGGATACCTATGAAAACGTTAGCGAGGAATCCCTTCTTCCGGGCGCCGACAAGAAGGAAGATGAAAGTGAAGATGAAAACGAAGACAATGATTCCGGCGAGAGCGAAGATGCATCCGAGCTTCTTCCCGAGAATGTCAATACGGACATTTACAGCGCAACCGTGACGATGCGCCTGGGCGGAGACAAGAAAGCACTTGAAAACTATATCGATGACCTCTACAAGACGGACAAGAAGCTTCTGGTCAATTCCTACGCATGGAGCGAGGACGTGACCATAGATGCCGCAGATGCGGAGCGTGCACTCTATGTGGAAGAGGACGGCGGCGTCAATGTCAACGTGGAAACGGTGCTCGATATCAGTGTCACCATCTATATGTATAAGGAGTAGGCCATGGAACTGAAAAGAAACAATGCCATTCGAATCGGCGATGTGTTAAAAGAGTTCGGCTACGTCACCGACGAGCAGGTCGGAGAAGCAATCGCCTACCAGAAGGAACATAAGGGAGTGCTTCTCGGAGGCGCTCTGATTGAACTCGGATTTATCAACGAGCGTCAGATGCTCGATGCACTCGGAAGAAGACTGGATCATGAAGTGGTGAACATCAGTGATCTCACGGTGGATATCAAGGCCGTGGAGCTGATCCCGAAGACACTGGCAGAAAAGTACTGCATGATGCCTTACGCAGTGGACGACAGATCCCTGTACCTGCTGGTCAACGATCCCCTAAACTTCTACGGTATCGAGGATATCCGACAGATTGCAGGTATGCACGTGGAGCTGAAGCTCTGCGAGAAGGCACCGCTCGAGAATGCCATCGCATACTACTATTCCGAAGTATCCGCTAGAAAGGCTGCCGCAAAGGCGTCCAAGAACTCCTCCTTCACAGAGGAGATCGTGGAGGTGAACATCGAAGAGGGCGACGACGATACGCCGATCATTAACCTCTTAAACAGCCTGATCATCCGCGCATATAACTCAAATGTGTCCGATATTCATATCGAGCCCTTTGAGACACATACCTCGGTCCGCATGCGTATGGACGGTGTCATCACCGACGTTATGCAGCTGCAGAAGAATATTCATAATTCGCTCATCGCGCGTATCAAGATCCTCGGTGACTTGGATATCGCGGAGCGTCGTATCCCGCAGGATGGACATTTCCGTACCGCCATTGAGGGTACCAGCCTCAACATCCGTGTATCCGTCATCCCGACGGTCTTCGGAGAGAAGGCAGTGCTTCGACTTCTTGCATCTGCGGCAAGTATCGACAACTCCGGCACCTTCGGTATGAAGGAGAAGAACTACGAGATCGTATCAAAGATGCTGCAGTCACCCAACGGTATCATTTACGTGACGGGACCCACCGGATCCGGTAAGTCCACCACACTCTACATGATCCTCGAGCAGCTGTCCAAGCGTGCGGTGAATATCTCCACCATCGAAGATCCTGTCGAGAAAAATGTACCGAAGCTCAACCAGATGCAGGTAAATAACACTGCGGGACTTACCTTTGAGTCAGGTCTCCGTGCCCTGCTTCGTCAGGACCCGGATATCATCATGGTAGGTGAGACGAGAGACAATGAAACCGCAGCCATCTCCGTAAGAGCTGCAATCACCGGACACCTGGTGCTTTCAACCCTCCATACCAACGATGCGGCATCCTCGGTTGTCCGTCTGGTGGACATGGGCATCGAGCCCTACCTGCTTGCCAATTCCCTGGTGGGTATCGTGGCGCAGCGACTGGTCCGCAAGGTATGTCCTGTCTGCGGTGCATGGGGGGAGATGAGCGACAAGGAAGAAGCCA
>CAMOHF010000032.1 GCA_946614685.1 uncultured Clostridia bacterium
GCACATTGTGTGAAGATCTCGTATCCGCACTTCTATGAGGATATGCAGAGGCTGACGGACTAGTGTTATCGGTGTGATCCGTGCAGAATGATACAAAAAACAGGAGCCGTAAGGCTCCTGTTTTGATAAGGTTTAGTCGAGGATGGCGTCCTCGTCGGCAGCTGCCGCAACCGCATCGAGGTCGGAGAAGGCGTCGTCTAAATCGATGTCCTCTTCCTGTTCATCGGCAGGAGTGGGAAGCTTCTCTTCGATTGCTTTTTTAACCTTCTTGATCTTGTTTTCAACGTCGTAGTCTTTGTAAACCTTGCTCTCTTTGATCTGATCTTTGAAAGCATAGCAGATACCGCCTACGGCAGCAGCTGCGATTGTAAACTTGGCAAGCCCCTTGATCATACCCATAGTCATACGCTCCTTTGCTGTAAATAATAAATCCATTCTAATACACGGGGACGCAAAAATCAAGTTACGGGCTTGAATAAAATGGCTGTTTTGGGTATCATAGAAACGAATATTGAAAAAGGAGTCTGTTCCATGAAAATGAGACCTTTACTCGAATCCGAAAAGAACTATATTACATGTACGGTGATGATGGCTTTGGTCGGTGTGGCCATGCTCTACCTGGGCAAATCCACCGGCGCGATGATCATCTTCGCCATAGCGGTATGCTTTGGGTGCATGACGGCTGTGATGATCGTAAAGAACAACGCGGATAAGGAATTGGTGAAGCGACTGGTCGAGCAAAAGGAACTTGCCGAGAAGGCGCGCGCCAAGGCGAAGGAGAAGGCTGAGGCAAAGAAGGCTGAGGCGAAAAAGGCCGAAGCGAAGAAGTCGGATGAGTAGGTGCCTGACCCCATTACGAAAATGTTACGCGTGATGGAGGGGGCGGGAGTGATAGAATGGAAGAAAAGTTAAATCGATTTGTCAGGATGAATCAGGAAGAGCGGACGAGACTTCGCGGCTTGGAACGGCAGTTTTCCATGATCGCCTTTCTCCGCGGTGTCGTCTTTCTTGCCGCACTGGCCCTGACTCTGATCGGAGCGAAGGATGGGATACCGTGGCTGCTTGCACCCGGTATTCTTTTGTTTTTCGGATTTGTTTTACTTGTGAAAAAGCATGCGGATGTGGATGCGTTGACGGAGCGTGTGAAGTCGATGGAACGGGTGACGCAGGATTATGTCGCGAGATTTCATGATGACTGGCGAGCTTTCCCGGAGCACGGAGGCGAGTATCTCGGCCCGGATGACGCCGTGGCGACGGACCTGGATCTGCTCGGCCCGAATTCACTGTACCAGCTGATCCATGTCTGTCATACGGATGAGGGCTGCTACCGGCTTGCGTCCATGCTCAGAAGACCCGAGAAGGCTTCCGGCACGGAGGAGCGTCGCGAGGCAGTGGAAGAACTTGCCATGCGCGAGGAGTTTGCCGTGAAATTTGAGGCTGCGGGGCGGATCGCTGCGGGACGGAAGAAGCGGCCGGATATCACAAGCTTTGAGAATTACTGTAACCAGGAACAACAGGGACTTCCTTTCGGTATGCAGCTTGCGAGATTCGCGGGACCGGTGCTCTTTTTTTCACTTCTTGTGCTCGGGCTTCTCGACGTGATCTCCCTCGGATTCTGTCTGATCGCTTTTTTGATCCAGCTCTCGGTGGCGCTTGTCTTAAAACCTGCTTCGGACAGGATCATTCTGCCTGTCTATGGGATTAGTCACAGCACGGAGGATTATCTGACGATGCTCTCCATGATCGCAGTGGAGGAGTTTTCTTCAAAGCGCATGACGGACCTGCGAGAAAAGATTATGGGCGGACAGGGCATCCTTACGGCCTTTCGCCGGCTTGCTGTGATCAGTCAGCTGTACAATGTTTCGTTTAATCCACTGATCCACCAGATCTTATCCGGCGTCTTCTTCTGGGATTTTCACCTTGCGGCGCTGGTGACCCGCTGGCACGGAAAGTACGGTGCCGCAGCGGCGGACTGCTTTGATGTGATCGCCGAGACGGAAGTACTCCTATCACTTGCGGTGCCCGGGATGGTTCGTGATACCGCACGCGCCGAGATCACCGAGGATGAGAAAGTGACGATTGCCTGCGAGGACCTGGTGCACCCGTTGATCGATCCGGAGAAAGCGGTGGGCAATTCCGCTGCCTTTGCGGATGGGGTCACCATCGTAACCGGTTCGAATATGTCCGGTAAGACCACATTTTTGCGCACCCTTGCCATCAATCTGATCCTGGCGGATATCGGTGCGCCGATCTGCGGCAAGTATCTTCGCGCATCGCGGATGCGCATCTTCACTTCCATGCGGATCAAGGACGATGTGGCAGGCGGTATCTCCACATTTTATGCCGAGATCCTGCGGATCAAGGCTATGGCCGATTACCGGAAAGAAAACCGTCCGATGCTCTGCCTGATCGACGAGATCTTCAAGGGAACCAATTCCGCGGACAGGATCTGCGGAGCGGAACACGCGATCAAAAGCCTGTCCGGCGAGAACTCCATCGTGATCGTTTCCACCCATGATTTCGAACTGTGCGATCTGACGGACGATGCAGGTCATCCTGCGAACAATCTTCACTTCGAGGAGTCCTACGAGGATGATGCGCTGACCTTTGATTACAAGGTGAAACCGGGCAGATGCACCACCACAAACGCGCGAGAATTGCTGCGGATGGCAGGATTCTCGATTTCCTGATTTGTGGAATTCTCACAAAAAATGAAAGAAAATTTGTGTATTAAAATTTGTCGATTATGCACAATGCCAATTATCGGAAACTGCCAACTTCTCTGTTGACTTTCGTTTTGCAGTTGCGTTAAAATATGTCTTAGTGAAATATGTACAAGGGGGTAATTTAGATGGCATTACCGGCAAATATCACAGCGGGCCAGGACAGCAACGTACTCACTATAGCTGCTTCCAACAACAAGGGACTCTTGATCAGATTCCTGAATGAGCAGGTTGAGGACGGCTTCTACACGCTTGTGATCGACTACTTGAAGGACAGCAATTTCGATCTTTCTACCATGATGGTTGATGATGATGTCCGGTCTCAGTGCACCAAGCTCTATGAGCTCGGCGAATTCGTAGACGAGAACATCAAAGCTACGGGCAGATACGAGATCGAAGAGTGGATCGAGCCTCTGTTCCGTTTCGTATACGGAGACATCAATCCTTCCGATATTGACGCACCCATCAGCACATCCGGTATCTACAGATACAGCATCTGGCTGATCTATCTCTATCAGAGAGAGAAGTTCTCCGATGCCATGCGACTGATCGGCGAGCGTATTGCTCCTCTTCTCATCAATCTTTCTTATCAGATTCTTGAGGATGACGACAGACCGAAGAACTTCGACAAGGCGATCATGGGTTACCTTGATCTCTTCAATGTCGTTATGGAGATGGGCATCCCCGCATCCGAGGCGAACTCCGATGCATACATGAACAACCTCGAAGTCCTCTTTGACTACGTGGTTGAGGATCCTCATGTAGGCAATGATTACAAGATCCAGTTCTCCATCGGACTTTTCAATGCTTACATCAGCAACAAAGACTTCAACAAGGCCTTTGAATTCTACGGACTGAATGCGGAGTACATCCCCATCGACAACATGTCCGTATATGAGAGCTTCAAGGAGTTGATCCGCAACACCAACTCCGCGCAGAACACATCCGTTCTTTCCAGAAGCGTGATCAATGCGATCTCCAAGCAGGAGATCTACAACAAGCGTATCGATACACTGATCTCCGAAGTTTCATCCTTCATGAGAAAGGTATATCAGTACATCGAGAACGAACCCGATATGAAGAAGAACCTTCAGATCCTCGGTGCCGGTACCTCTCTTCGTGACAAGACGAATGTCTTCGAAGGACTTTACGAGTACAACCTCGTATTCTATGAGTGCGGTATCAAGGAACTCGTGAACCAGGATCTTTCCACTCGTTCCTGGGAGGAGAAGTATGAGATCCTCGATCTTCTCTACACCACGATGAATGTTATCTTCGACGGATACAATGTATACGAGATCTCCAACAAGATCGAGCATCAGTATGTGGAGCTTAACTGGATCGGCAACTATGTGAATGCCAACCCGACACTCCTCAAGCTGTTCTTCTCCGTGAAAGAGAAGATCAAGGCATTCAAGGTCAGAAAGAATTCCATCCTTGAGAAGTCCAAGACCAATTACGAGATCAAGCAGATGATCGATGACAGACAGAAGGCACTTGTCTTCATGGCTGCAGAGGATATGATCGCGAACGGCTTAAACGGCGGCACGATCAACATCATCAACAACAACTACGATCCGAAGACCGCAGAGAAGTATCTCATCAAGACTTACGCAGATATTGCGGTTCCTGCCAAGTACAAGAAGGCAGAAGTGAAGGATTCCGGCAGCAAGCTTTTCGGTAAGGCTGCTGCGCCGGCGATGGATCCCGACTTAAAGAAGCTGCTTTCCGATACCAGAATCGAGGAGATGCTCTTAAAGTCCGAGTGGCTGTGGCATCAGTATGAGGACAAGGGTAACGATCAGCAGACACCCGAAGAGGCTACCTACAGCGTGGTATGTCTCGTGAAGGTTGTTGAGAGACTTCTTGACAAGAAGAGCGGCGGCGCATCAAGCGCAGCACCTGCTCCGAACAAGAAAGTCATCATCACCAAGACCGGAAAGGTTATCGAGCTCTCCGACGAGGGTCAGCAGGCTGTACCGAATGCAGGCAACAACGCATCCCTTGCACCGACTGTGATCGAGAACTTGAACAACATCGTCGTGGCTTTAAAGGACAAGGCAGAGGACAATGTCACATACGTTAAGGCATATGTGAACGACTGGCTTGATGCGATCGTGGATGCGAAGTTCGACCGTACAACCATGATGCCGCTCTTTGAGGCTGAGGAGCTTCGCAGCAAGACCCTTCAGGTTGTGAAAAAGCTTCGCGCAGATCTCTTATAATCTTCGACACAAAAAAACCTTTATTATAACTGGAGGTATCTCGCGGAGGTACCTCCTTTCTTTTACAAAAATGGAAGTACAGTTTGACATTGAAGAAGAACTGAATAAACTGCCGAAGTCCCCCGGGGTCTATCTGATGCACGACAAGCACGATGAGATTCTCTATGTGGGAAAGGCCATCAATCTGCACAATCGCGTCAGACAGTACTTTCGAACGGGACACGGACACGGCGGGTCCTTAAAGATCGCACGTATGGTGGAGCAGATCGCCTATTTTGAGTACATTGTCACGAACTCGGAGATGGAGGCGCTGGTACTTGAGTGCAACCTCATCAAGGAGTACCATCCCAAGTACAACACCATGATGACGGACGACAAGGGCTATCCTTACATTCGGGTGACAGTGGATGAGGCCTATCCGCGCGTGCTTTACAGCCACAACATGAAGCGTGACAAGTCCCGGTATTTCGGACCTTTTACGAATGCGAAGGCTGTGCATGATACCATCGATCTGCTTGTGAAACTCTATAGGCTTCGGACCTGCAGCAAGAATCTCCCGAAAGAGATCGGCAAGGACAGACCCTGTCTGTATCACCAGATCGGTCAGTGTGATGCGCCCTGCAACGGTCTGATCTCCGAAGAGGACTACAGGAAGCACATCGATGACGCCATCAGTTTCCTCGGCGGAAACCAGAAGGAGATTCTGAAGGATCTGACGGAACGTATGAAGGCTTACGCCGCGGAGATGGAGTTTGAGAAGGCCGCGGAGACGCGGGACCTGATCGAGAGCGTAAAGCATATTGCAGACAAGCAGCAAATGAGCAAGACGGCGGGAGAAAACCGCGATGTCATCGCATACGCCGCAAGCGAGCAGGATATCGTGGTGAGTGTCTTCTTCATTCGCGAGGGCAAGCTGATCGGGCGTGAGCACCACCATATGAATGGCAATATGGAAGACAAGGCTGCGGAGATCCTGGGCGGATTTATCAAGCAGTTTTACCTGGGAATCCCGTCTCTGCCGAAGGAGATCGTGGTTTCGGATGAACCGGAGGAGCGGGAACTCTTAGAGTCCTTTCTTACAGAACGCGCCGGAAGCAAGGTTACCATCGTAGTACCGCAGAAGGGTGACAAGAACCGGATCGTGAAGCTGGCTGCGGAGAATGCGGCACTGGTTCTCGAACAGGATATGGAACGGATCAAGCGCAAGGAAAAGCGCACCATCGGGGCGGTGGCAGACATAGCGAAGACCATCGGCATCGAGAAGGCGGACAGGATGGAGGCTTTTGATATCTCTCATATCTCCGGTACGCTTTCTGTGGCATCCATGGTGGTCTTTGAGAAGGGAGAACCGAAGAAGAACGCATACAGAAAGTTCCGACTGAAATCTGTGGAAGGTCCGGACGATTACGCAGCCATGAAAGAAGTCCTCGCAAGGAGATTCACAGACGAAAGGATGGATACGTATCCCGACGTGATCATGATGGACGGCGGCCGCGGCCAGGTAAATGTCGCGACGATGGTTTTGGACAGTCTCGGACTCGAGATACCCGTATGCGGTATGGTAAAGGATGACAACCACCATACGCGTGGGTTATACTATAACAATCGTGAGGTCACATTTCCCGCGGGAAGTGAAGCGATGCTGATGATCACGGCGCTGCAGGATGAGGCGCATCGATTTGCGATCACCTATCACAGGCAGCTCCGCAAGGAAAAACAGGTGCGATCGATCCTCGATGAGATCCCCGGCGTGGGACCCGCAAGGAGAAAAGCGTTGCTGCTTCACTTCGGAGATGTGGAAGCTATCCGCGCGGCGACGCTTGAAGAGATCGAGCAGGTGCCCGGGATGGTAGCATCCGTGGCGCGTGCGGTCTATGAATTCTTTCACATGTAAGGAGAGAGAAGATGTTTCGAATATGGTATCCGAGAGAATACTACACATCCACCTATGTGATTCCCTTTGAGAAGTACTATAAGAAGGGGTATCGCGCGGTGCTGTTTGATATCGACAATACACTGGTGGAGCATGACGCTCCCGCGGACGATCGCGCAAAAGCGCTGATCGCACGGCTCAAAGAGATTGGATTTTCGGTTTGCTTTATCTCGAACAATGATGAAGAAAGAGTGAAGAGTTTCAATGATGCGGTGGACTGTACCTATGTCTACAAGGCGGGAAAGCCGCTTGCGAGAGGCTACCGCGAGGCGATGGAGCGTCTTCATACGACGCCGGAGAACACGATGTTCGTCGGTGACCAGCTCTTTACGGATATCTGGGGTGCGAACAATGCAAGGGTGAGGAGCGTGCTCGTGCAGCCGATCGCAAAGCATGAAGAGATACAGATTGTGTTGAAGCGGGTGCCGGAGCGCATCATACTGTGTGCGTACCTGAGACGGCACAGACTGCGTGACAAGTGAAGTGCTTTGGGCATAAAAAAAGACGACCTTGCGGTCGTCTTTTTATGCTTACGCGAGCTTGTTCACTGCAAGTGTAAGTCTGGAGATCTTACGAGCTGCGTTGTTCTTGTGGTAGATACCCTTGGAAGCAGCCTTGTTGATCTCGGAGATTGCATTCTTGAGTGCGGACTCAGCTGCTGCCTTGTCTCCCTCAGCTACTGCAAGCTCAACCTTCTTGATCATGGTCTTAACCTTAGACTTGATCGTCTTGTTTCTCATGGTCTTGGTCTCGATGACGAGAATTCTTTTCTTTGCAGATTTGATGTTAGCCAAATCAGACACCTCCGTATACTAGTAGTTATCAGGTTTATACATAATCATCACTTTGGTCAAGACACGTACGGTATGCCCACACCACCAGGCAGACCGGACCAGTGTAATTATCGTTCATGTGCGCGGGTTAAACGCACAGATAGTAGAATATCAAAAACCTCTTTTTCTGTCAATAGGTTCCTTCAAAAAATATAGAGTTTCCTTTACACGACACGTCTTAGATGGTAAAATAGATTGGTACATTTTGAGAAGCGGATGAAGAAAGATGACAAAAGTATATACACGTTTTCAGATACTTGCGAGCGTCAGCATCGCAGTATTTATTTTGAGCTTTTCATTGGTGCTTCTTGCAGAGAATCGAAGCGCTTATACGAAGGCTTTACAGAAGACACAGGCGGAAGGACAGACGGTAGAGGATGCGTCCGGAAGCTTTGAAAGCAAGTTGATCTACGAACAGCTTGCAGCCTCATTTGCCAAGTGGGGCACGAAATCCTACGATGTTTCAGGGAATCAGATCAGTGAAACCAATACCCGCAAATTAAACGAATTAAAAAGGTATTACAAGAGGGCCTGGGTTTTCGGGATCCTGTCGCTCGGAGTCAGCATTTATGCACTGATCCGGCTTTCACGGCGCAGGATGTTCATGCCGCTTGTGTATGGCGCACTGCTCGCACTGTTTGGGGTATGCTGCTTTGCACTTCGGGTGATGACAAGCGGAAAGGAGATCTTTTCGGCACTTCGTGCCATGATCATGCGCGGCGATTACGGATATTTCGCGGATGACGATATTCTGATCTCCGTACTCCCTGAGACCTTCGCAAGAAGGCTTGCCTGCTGGTACCTCATTCTGGTGATCGCACTGGGGCTGGTGTCCGTGCTGATCCGCCAGCTGATCTATTATATCGGAAGACCACATCGATTCTAAAACCGAAGAGGAGGGTTCTTATGAATAAAAGACTGGAAGACTGGGTAAACTGGGTACTCTACGATGAGCTTGTGAAAGGTGAACTGAATGCACCGAGGCACCTGCTCGGTATTCATGACTACGGCGAGGGACAGGTCATCACCTGTTACAGACCGCACGCAAGACGCGTTTCGGTTACCAGCCCTACCGGCAAGAGCGCCACAGAGATGGAAGAACTTGCGCCGGGCCTCTACGGTATCTACTTTCCGAAGAAGAAATTCAAGGATGCCAAATACCGCATCAGCACGGACTATGAGGACGGAACGAATGTCACTACGGCAGATTGCTATGCGTTTGACGGACAGATCACGGACTATGACGTATATCTTTTCGCCGAGGGCAAGGATTACGATATCTACGAC
>CAMOHF010000033.1 GCA_946614685.1 uncultured Clostridia bacterium
CCCGGCCGGTATCGTGTACTCCACGGAAACCGTGAAGAAGCTTGCGGCAATGCTTGAAGAAAAGCAGAAAGCGTTTGGGCACGACATCTATCTGATCACGGATGAGCCCTACAGAGAGATCGTATTCTCCGGAACAGACGCACCCTTTGTGTCCAAGTTCTATGCGAATTCTCTGTGCTGCTATTCCTTCTCCAAGTCCCTGTCGCTTCCGGGTGAGCGTATCGGCTATCTGGCGGTGAACCCGGCCTGCAAGGATGCGAAGACCATCGTATTGATGAGCGGACAGATCTCGAGATTCACCGGACACAACTGTCCTCCGTCCATCATCCAGCTGGCGGTGGAGAAGGTGCTTGATATGACCAGCGATATCTCCGTATATGAAAAGAACAAGGAGATCCTCTACAAGGCACTTACCGATATGGGATACTCGGTTGTGAAGCCGGGCGGAACCTTCTACATGTTCCCGAAGTCTCTGATTCCCGACGCCAATGAGTTCTGCTGGACCGCAGCGAAGGAGCTGAATCTGATCCTGGTTCCCGGCGACAGCTTCCTCTGCCCCGGCCACTTCAGAATCTCTTATTGCGTCACTACGGATATGGTGGAACGCTCGCTTCCGGCCTTTGAAAAACTTTACAAAATGTACAAATAAAGCTATAATAAAATTTGTGTTTTTAAGCGGACGGATCCGCAAAATAAACCCCATGGAGGATGAAATCGTGAAACCGAAAAAGTATGCAGGCATACTGTTACACCCCACATCGTTTCCGGGACCTTACGGTATCGGCGATCTGGGTCATCAGGCATATAGATTTGTGGATTTTCTTGAGCGCTCCGGTATGAACTGCTGGCAGGTGTTACCCCTCGGCCACACGGGCTTTGGCGATTCGCCCTACCAGCCCTTTTCCGCATTCGCCGGTCAGCCACTGATCATCAGCGTAGACAAGTTAAAGGAATACAGACTTCTGCTTGATTCCGACTTTACGGAGATGCCGGCATGGAATCCCGAGCAGATCAATTACGGCGATCTGATCGAGTTTAAGACAGGACTTTTCAAGAAGGCATACGACCGTTTCCTGGACAAGAATTACGATGACGGCCTTTCCAAGGACGCCGAGCTGATGAAGCAGTATCGTGATTTCTGTGACAACACCGTATGGCTTGATAATTATGCGCTCTTTATGGCGGGTAAGGATTATCATCAGGGTATGCCCTGGTATATGTGGGAGGACGATTTAAAGAAGCCTTCCAAGACAGTGAAAGAAAAGTGGATGAAGAAGCTTTCCCGCGAAGTGGGATACTATAAGTTCCTTCAGTTCCTCTTCTATACACAGTGGACTGCGTTAAAGAAGTACGCGAATGACAAGGGCATTTCCATCATCGGCGACATCCCGATCTTTATGGCATGGGACAGCGTGGATGTATGGGCGCATCAGGATCTTTTCCTGCTCGATACCAAGGGCTATCCCAAGGTGATCGCGGGTGTGCCGCCTGATTACTTCTCTGCAACCGGTCAGCTGTGGGGCAACCCCTTATACAACTGGAAGAAGCATACCGCAACGGGTTACGAGTGGTGGCTTGAGAGGATCAAGCACCAGCTCCAGCTCTCCGACTTCCTCCGTATCGACCATTTCCGAGGTTTCGATACCTTCTGGGCCGTACCCTACGGCGAGGAGACGGCGGTGAACGGCAAGTGGGTGAAGGCGCCCGGCGTGAACTTCTTTACACACCTTGAGGCGACACTCGGTTATCATCTTCCCATCATCGCAGAGGATCTCGGTGAGATCGACGAGTCCGTTACGGAACTCAGAGAGAAGATGGGATTCCCGGGTATGAAGGTTCTGCAGTTTGCCTTCGAGAACCCGAACGAGAATGATTTCCTGCCGCACAACTATGACAGAAACTGTGTATGCTACACCGGTACACATGACAATGATACGACACTCGGCTGGTACAACCATGCTTACGAGGCATCGAAGGACAAACTTCGCCGATACTATTCAACCGACGGCAACGACATTTGCTGGATCCTGATCCGTGCATGTTTCGGATCCGTGGCGAATATGGCCATCGTGCCGCTACAGGATGTCTTATGTCTTGATTCCTGGGCGCGTATGAACACCCCGGGCGTCGGCGAGGGCAACTGGGCTTGGCGTTACAAGGAAGAGTCTTTGGACAGGAATCTTGAGGCGCGCCTCTATGAGACCTGCAAGATGTTTGGCAGATACTAAGGAGAACTGCAAATGCGTACTGCACTTGTTTTTATCGTATTGATCCTGGCTCCGATCTTCTGTCTTCCCATCCACATTTATCTGTGGGCCGTGCGAAGAAAGGATCATGAAAAGGGATGGCGCAAGGCGCACAAGCTGGTTCGGTGGTTTTTCGGAACCGAGCTTAAGGCGGCCGGCATAAAAATCGATATCGTCGGACGGGAACATATCCCCGAGGGACCGGCGCTCTACGTCGGAAACCACAGGAGTTATCTGGATATTCTGTCGCATCATCAGGCACTGAACCGTCCTGTGGGCTTTGTCGCGAAGTCCGAGATGGAAAAGTGGCCGCTGCTTCCGCACTACATGCGGGATATCGGATGTCTGTTCCTGAATCGTACGGACATCAAACAGGGTATGGAAACCATCAAGCAGGGAGCTGCTTACCTTTCCGAGGGACATTCCATGGTTCTCTTTCCGGAGGGAACCAGAAACCATGAGGATACCATGCTTCCCTTCAAAGAGGGCGGCTACAAGATGGCAGAGAAAGCGAAGGTACCCATCGTGCCTGTTGCCATCGTCGGTTCCGATGATCTGCTTGAGATCTCAGGCAAAAAGGGCGTGAAGAAAGGGCATATCACACTGGTATACGGTGAGCCCATCGATCCGGCATCCATGCCCCCGAAAGAGCGTAAGGCAATCTATGCCGAGATGCCGAATATGATACAAAACCTGATCAATACAGTTAAAACGGAGGATTAATTTTATGCATTGGTGGGTCATTCTACTGATTATACTTGCAGTCATCGCTTTGGGACTGTTTCTCTTATACCGCTTCGGAAAGAAGCTGCAGGACAAGCAGCTTGCACAGAAAGAGCAGATGGTGTCCGCGGCTCAGCCCGCAACCATGCTGATCATCGACAAAAAGATGCTGCCGCTTAAGGAAGCGGGACTTCCCAAGATGGTGATGGAGCAGACACCCAAGCGCTATCAGAAGGCGAAGGTGCCCATCGTCAAGGCGAAGATCGGTCCGCAGATCATGAACCTGATCTGTGATGATGCGATCTTTGATGACGTTCCCACCAAGGGCGAGGTAAAAGCCATGGTGAGTGGTATCTACCTTGTCAGCGTAAAGAGTGTCCGCGGTAAGAAGAAAAACGCCGAAGCAGAAGAGGATACGAAAAAGAAGAAGGGCTGGCGTGCGAAGATGCGTGCCCGTCAGGTTGAGTATCAGCGTCAGTTAAATGACGAGATCCGTGCGAAGGAAGCTACAAAGCGTTCCAAGTCCGCATCCAAGACCTCTGCCAAGACTTCTGCTCCCGTGAAGAAAGAGCTTGATAAGAAGAGCAAAGAAAGAGCAAAGAAGATTACCGATGGTATCAAATAAATTCAAACAAATCTGTATGGTATTTGTACCGCTGCTTGTAGGACTTCTCCTGCAGGCGGCGGTTCATTTGATTGACGTGATCATCGTCTTTTTGAGGATGGCAGCATCCAAGTCCGCAACACCTGCGGGAAGCACGGTTTCATCCCTGATGAACGCGGAGATGGCGCAGCCGATGAACATCGCCTACACGAATCTGGCGCTGCATCTGCTGTTCCTTCTGGTATTCGGACTGTGGTACCGTTACATCTTCATAAAAGAGGAGACACTTCCGACCCTTATTAAGTCGAACTTAAAGAAACTCGGCATCTTGATACCGATCGCACTCACGATCGCCGGATGTGCGGCCCAGTATATGACGGACGCAGTCCTTACCTTGCTTCGGCCGATGCTTCCGGGAATCTTTGCCGCATACGACAAGGTGCTGGAGAGTCTGATCGGTGTGTCCTCGGCGTGGCCGTCCGTTCTTGCGGCATTTCTGGTTGCGCCTTTTGCAGAAGAGTTTTTCTTCCGCGGTGTGATCCTCGGATATGCGAAGCGACTGCTTCCGAAGACACCGGCGGTTTTACTTACGGCGCTCCTCTTCGGATGCTATCACGGCAATCTGATCCAGGGCGTGTACGCAACCGTATTCGGTATCCTGCTCGGTTTTCTGGCGGTTCGGTTTGAAAGCCTGATTCCCGGGATACTCTTTCACATCTGCGTTAACGGGTCCCTTCTCTTCCTGCCCGATCCCGCCCGCTTCGATACGCCCTTTGTGATTCTTACCGGAGTAGTCGCAACACTTGTTCTCGCAGGCGGAATCTTCTTTGTCTTTCGCAAAGAAAAATGAGTAAATTATCCGTTTGGGTAGTAGATTTTGCGTCATGAATCTGTTATAATAGCACGGAACACCGGTTGGGGGGACAACGGTACCCTACACACATTTAAGGAGGAGTTTAGTTATGAAATTAACAAAAGCTGGAATTTGCAGAATTGTCGGAACAATTCTGGTTCTTATCGCCGGCATCATGCCGTTCTACAGCGTAGAGTTCTTCGGCATGAAGGAGACTGTAAACTTATTCAAGCCCGATGGTATCGGTATTGCGATCCTTTGGCTTGTATTTGCAATCGCATCTGTAGTAGTAGGTTTACTTGGAAAGGAAATGATCGCCAACATTCTTGCAATCCTTGCAGGTGCAGGTATGCTTCTTTCCTTCTTCAGCAACGCTAAGGATCTCAAGGATCTCGGCGAGCTTGGTGACCTTATCAACAAGGGCCTTGGATACTGGCTTGCACTTATCTCCGGAATCATCATGATTCTTGCAGGTGTGCTTGGCTTCATCCTTAAGGAAGACGCAGAGTAATAGATTAAAACATCAGTTGGCCCGGGGCTTATATCCCAACCGGTAGAAAGCCCCGAGGCCAACTATTTTTTTTTAGAATATGACGATGACAGGCAGGATGTTTGGAGACCATGAACAGGATTTTTGATACACATGTACATTACAATGAGGCGTGCTACGACGAGGACCGGGAGAGCTTTCTTGCGGACCTTGTCGCATCCGGGGTTTCCCGGGTTACGAATATAGCGACCAATGTCGTGACTTCTCTGGAGAATGATCTATACACAAGAAAGTATGATTTCATGTACGGAACCGTCGG
The DNA here is from genome assembly GCA_946614685.1 of uncultured Clostridia bacterium. Taxonomy (GTDB): domain Bacteria; phylum Bacillota; class Clostridia; order Lachnospirales; family Lachnospiraceae; genus Coprococcus_C. The sequence goes on from CAMOHF010000033.1 coordinate 5,236, forward strand.
TGCATTTCCCACAGAGGTGGACTGCCTTGCGGAACCGGGTGCCATGGACACCCTTGAGCGACTGCTTGCGTCGAACGACAAGCTGGTGGCGGTGGGGGAGATCGGCCTCGATTATCACTACGATGATGTGGAAAAATCCGTTCAAAAGGAGTACTTTGAGGCACAGATGGATCTGGCCCGCCGCGCGGATGTGCCCATCGTGATCCACAGCCGCGATGCCGCAAAGGATACGCTTGATATTATGCGCGGTGCACATGCGGAAGAAATCGGCGGCGTGATGCACTGCTACAGCTATACGAAGGAGGTTGCAAGAGAGGTTTTAGACCTCGACTTCTTCTTCGGTATCGGCGGCGTCGTCACATTCAAGAATGCAAAGAAGTTAAAAGAAGCGGTGGACTACATCCCGCTTTCACATATCGTCCTGGAAACCGACGCACCATATCTGACGCCGGAACCCTTCCGCGGTAAGCGAAACTCCTCGGCTTACCTTAGTTACGTAGCGGAAGCCATCGCGTCGATCAAGGGGATCACCGCGGAAGAGGTATATGCGGCAACCTGGGACAATGCATGCAGACTGTACAAAATAAGGGAAGAAAGCATATGAGAATTCCTGATGAAGAAAAACTGAGCAACCCGCAGGTGACGATCGCTACGATCAAGAAGCACGGATTTTCCTTTCAGAAGCGCTTCGGACAGAACTTTTTGATCGACGGTCACGTGATGGACAAGATCCTTCGGGCAGCCGAGATCGGACCGGAGGATACGGTTCTTGAGGTTGGGCCGGGTATCGGAACCCTGACCCAGTATCTGGCCGAGGCTGCGGGACGCGTATACGCAGTGGAGATTGACAGAAATCTTCTGCCGATCCTTGAAGAGACGCTTGCACCTTACGACAATGTAAGTGTGATCAACGACGATATCCTGAAGGTGGACATAGCGGCGATCGCGGCGAAGGCACCCGGCACGATCAAGGTGGTGGCGAACCTGCCCTATTACATCACCACACCGATCATTATGGGACTTTTGGAGAATCATATCCCGGTGAAATCCATCACCGTTATGGTCCAAAAGGAAGTGGCGGAGCGGATGCAGGCAGCGCCCGGAACCAAGGATTACGGGGCACTGTCCCTCGCTGTGCAGTATTACGCGGAGGCTTATATTGCGGCAAATGTACCACCGAACTGCTTTATGCCGCGTCCGAACGTCGGCTCCGCTGTGATCCGGCTTACGACACATGAGCATCCGCCCGTGGAGGTCCGTGACGAGAAGCAGATGTTTGAGATCATTCGCGCGTCCTTCAACCAGAGAAGAAAAACCCTTGTAAACGGCATATCCAATTATGCGGGACTTTCGTTTTCCAAGGAGGATGTGCAAAAAGCACTGGAATCCATGGGACTGTCTCCGACCGTCAGGGGAGAGACGCTCTCCCTGGAACAGTTTGCGACGCTTTCCGATACGCTGTAAAAGGTCTGCAAACCGAAAGCGCAGGCAAAATAGACCGGAATTGACAAAAATAATACGGATTCAGGCTTGTAATAGAAAAATGGATTTGCTAAAATGTGTGTTTAGAGATTTCATAATATAAAGAGGAGAGTTTATTATGGCACAGACAATTCAATTTGACTTTGGCAATACCGAATTTATGGCGACGCCCGCTGACGTGGCAGCGATCAAGGATCGCGTTGTAGCAGCGAAGAAGACACTTCTTGAGAAGACCGGCGAGGGAAATGATTTCCTCGGATGGATCGACCTTCCCGTAGATTACGACAAGGATGAGTTCGTTCGTATCAAGAAGGCAGCAGAGAAGATCAAGAGCGATTCCGATGTACTGATCGTGATCGGTATCGGCGGATCCTATCTCGGAGCGAGAGCAGCGATCGAAGCGCTTCGCCATACCTTCTACAATGCAGTTGATAAATCCGTAAGAAAGACACCGGAGATCTACTACTGCGGAAACAACATCTCCAGCAGCTACATGGCTGATCTGATGGATGCGGTAGCAGACAAGGATTTCTCCGTGAATGTGATCTCCAAGTCCGGAACCACCACAGAGCCCGCCATCGCATTCCGTATCTTCAAGAAGAAGCTTGAGGACAAGTACGGCAAGGCAGAGGCTGCGAAGAGAATTTACGCGACCACCGATAAGGCAAAGGGAGCTTTGAAGACACTTGCTACTGAGGAAGGCTACGAGACCTTCGTCGTACCCGATGATGTAGGAGGACGTTTCTCCGTACTCACGGCTGTAGGACTTCTTCCCATCGCCGTATCCGGTGCTGATATTGACAAGCTGATGCAGGGTGCAGCCAATGCACGTGAGTACTGCAAGGCAGAAGACTTTGACAAGAACCCCGCTATGCAGTATGCAGCGGTTCGAAATGTACTTCATGAGAAGGGACTCGGCATGGAGATCCTTGCAAACTACGAGCCCGGCCTTCACTACGTATCCGAGTGGTGGAAGCAGCTCTACGGTGAGAGCGAGGGCAAGGACGGCAAGGGTATCTTCCCCACCGCTGTGGATCTTACCACAGATCTTCACTCCCTCGGACAGTTCATCCAGGAGGGTACCAAGAACCACTTCGAGACCGTGATCAATGTAGAGTCTCCGAGATCTGCCGTAACCATCGGTGAGGAGCCCGTAGATTTGGACGGCCTCAACTACCTGGCAGGCAAGGAGATGGATTTCGTCAACAAATGTGCCATGAACGGAACCATTCTCGCACACGTGGATGGCGGTGTTCCGAACATTTTGGTTACCATCCCGAAGATCGATGAGGCAACGCTCGGCGAGCTCTTCTATGTATTCGAGTTCGCATGCGGTGTGAGCGGTTACACCCTTGGTGTAAACCCCTTCAACCAGCCCGGTGTGGAGAGCTACAAGAAGAACATGTTCGCACTTTTAGGAAAGCCCGGCTTTGAGGAGATGACCAAGGCCCTTCAGGAAAGACTTTCCAAGTAATTACAGATAGGTACGCAGATTGTGCCATGACGTTTCATACGCTCATGGCACAACTGTCTTTTAAGGAAACGGAGTAGTACCAATGGGACAGCAGATCACATTGATTGCCCCTTGCCATTTCGGATTAGAGGCGGTATTAAAAAGAGAAATACAGGAACTCGGTTATGAGACGGTGCAGGTCGAGGACGGAAGGGTAACTTATACCGGAGACCTTTCGGCAATCTGCAGAAGTAATATCCGCATACGTACGGCAGAGAGAATCCTGCTTTCCGTAGGCAGCTTTGTTGCGACCACCTTTGATGAATTGTTTGAGGGTATCCGCGCGCTTCCCTGGGAGGAGTACCTGCCCAGAGATGCAAAATTCTGGGTGACGAAGGCTACAACGAATAAGAGTGCGCTCTTTTCCGGACGATCCATTCAGTCCATCGTGAAGAAGGCCATCGTTGAGCGTATGAAGGAAACCTACAGGACCGGTCGCTTTGAAGAGACCGGTGACGAGTATCCCATCCGAATCTTTATCATGAAGGATAAGGTGACTGTCGGATTAGACACTTCCGGCACCTCGCTTCACAAGAGAGGATATAGGCAGCTGGTGGGCAAGGCACCGATCTCGGAGACTCTGGCTTCCGCACTTTTAATGCTGACACCCTGGCATGCGGACCGCATCCTGGTGGATCCGTTTTGTGGCAGCGGTACATTTCCCATAGAAGCGGCGATGCTCG
>CAMOHF010000034.1 GCA_946614685.1 uncultured Clostridia bacterium
CGTGGTGAAGGAGAATTTCAGTCTTTTGGAAATTGACGCGGACTATACCATCGGTGACAACGGTATGCTTGAACTTCTGATGATCGATGCGATGGACAGACTGTTCGAGGAAGCATATGCCTCCGAGGCCGGAGAGACTTTTCGGAAGGTGCTTGAAAACTACGGCGGTGATCGCGAGGACGATGACCTGCGTCAGCTGATCAGAGAGATCTACAATACTGCGGACGGATTCTCGGAACCGTTGCTCTGGTACGAACGTGCGGAAGAAGCGCAAAAGATCGAGACGGAAGAGGAACTCGAAAAACAGTCGTGGGTAGCAGCCTACGAGGCTTACGTGAGAAAGATCGCCCGCGACGGACTTCGCATGCTGGAAGAACTTGAGGAATGGATGGAAGATCCCGACGGTCCCGTTCACAACCTTCCCCTGGCTGCTTCCGATCGCGAGAAGCTTGAGAAATTTGCCTCCGCCGGGACGCTGCGGGAGATCACAGCGCTTCGGGACGAGCAGTGGATGAGGGTAAAACCCGTTCCCAAGGGATCCGAGTTCTCGAAAGAAGACCAGGAATTATTTAAGAATAGGCGAAACGCATACAAGAATCTCTTCGACAAGAAAAAACTTCCGGCTGCATCTCCGGCGGAGATTCTCGAACAGATTGCATTTATGCGGGAGGATATGCTGACACTGCTTCGCTTGGCAAAGCGGTTTGGCCAGCTGTTTGATGAGGAAAAGAAAAAGCGAAAGCTGATGAGTTTCTCGGATGTGGAGCACATGGCCTACAAGCTTTTGTGCAGCGGACATGCGGAAGGATCCGATATACCGATTCCAACGGACGTTGCGAAGGAGATCGCAAAGCGTTACGAGGAGATCTATATCGATGAGTACCAGGACAGTAACTTTCTGCAGGAGGACATTCTGCGCGCACTTTCGGGCGAACTTGACGGATTGCATCGGATGTACATGGTGGGAGATGTCAAGCAGAGTATCTACCGGTTCCGCAGGGCAAGGCCGGATCTCTTTCTTGCGAAGTATAACGCGTACGCCGCGGACGGCGATAAGGTAAAGATCGAATTGGCGGAGAACTTCAGGTCCAGAGATCAGGTACTTGCATCGGTCAATCACTTCTTTTACCATCTGATGGGGAAGGATCTCGGCGGGATCGAGTACAACGAGGATGTGGCTTTAAAACTCGGGGCTCCGATTCCGGAAGCGGAGGGTATGTCCGACTCCTATACGACGGAACTGATGATCATGGATCGGAATCTGGGACGTGGGGATGAGGATGAGACCGAGGATGAGGAGAAACTTGAGGTGGAAAAACTTCAGGCGGAGGCTTCTATGGTGGCGCTTCGCATCCTGGAACTTACGGATCCCGAGCGCCCGCAGATGGTGTATGATCGGGATGCAGATACCTTTCGCCCGGCAAATTTCGGCGATATTGTGATCCTGACCCGAGGTTTAAAGAACGTGGGCGGTGTATTCATGAATGCACTGAAGAATTACGACATACCTGTGGTTTTGGATGGCGGTGAGGGGTATTTTGAAGCTACGGAAATCCGTGTATTGATGTCAATGCTTGCGGTGATCGATAACACAAGGCAGGATATCCCGATGGCAGCGGTGCTGCTTTCTCCCATTGCGGGCCTTGATGAGGAAGAACTTGCGGTGATCAGAAAGAATCGCGAGGAGCAGAAAACGAAAACACTCTGGGAGTCTGCGGAGCTTTACGCACTTTCCAACGAGGATGTGATCGCGGCCAAGGTGGAGCGCTTCGGCAAAATGCTTGACTCGCTTCGAGAGGATAAGACCGGTCTTTCCATTACGGATCTGATCTACAAGGTGCTTGCAGTTACCGGGTATATGGACTATGTGAGCGCCATGCCGCAGGGTGCGGCAAGAACAGCCAATATCCGCCTTTTGATCGAAAAAGCAAAACAGTACGAACAGGGAATCTACAAGGGGCTTTTTGATTTTCTGCGCTATCTGGAAAAACTGAAATTCACGGGCGGCGATATGGGCGCGGACGGAGGCATCGAAGATGCGGGAGATGCCGTGCGCATTATGACCATGCACGGAAGCAAGGGCCTGGAGTTTCCCATTGTCTTTGTATCTGCGCTCGGAAAACTGTTTAACAGGATGGATACCCGGTCGACGGTGATCGTGAGCAGCGATCATTACCTTGCGGGCATGCTGATGCATACGGATAAGCGCTATAAGAAGGATTCGGTGATCAGAAACTGTTTCAAGATCCTGTTTCGCGAGGAGTCTCTTGCGGAGGAACTTCGTATCCTTTATGTGGCCATGACCCGTGCAAAGGAAAAACTGATCCTGACCGGCTGCATGGATGATTGTGTAGAAAAAAAGAAAAAATACGAGGGAGAGATGCTTTCGGAAGAAGAGAAGCTTCCCTTCTCCGTCAGATATGATGCGCCGAACTTCCTGACATTGCTGGTTGCAACTATGGAAAGAACCAAGGATGCGCCCGTGAATGAGAACATATACGGTATTGTTGATATAGAAGAACAGGAAGTAGCCAGGGAGGCAGGAGAAGAACCGATCACCTCGGCGCTTCTTTCCGGGGGGCTTGCGGGTGAAGCAAAGGTGCTGTATGATAGGTTCCGCGATGAACTCTCCTATGTATATCCTTACACGGAAGCATCGACGCGTTCCGGCAAACTCTCGGTGTCCGAAATCAAGAGGATGAAGGAGTTTGACGGTGAGACCTATGAGGTTGCCGAGCAATCTTTCCTTGATGCGGAAGTATCCGTGGAGAAGCAAACGTCCGGGGAAACGTCCGAAATGCCATCCGGTGCGACGCCCGGTGCAAGTCGGGGAACTGCCGTGCATAAATTCATGGAACTGCTTGACTTTACGGCTTTCAAAGACGAAAAGGACATCACCGGAAAGCTTGAAGTAGAGAAGGAACGCATGCTTGCGGACCGGGAGATGGAAGAAGAGGATATGAAGCTGGTACATTTGCCGAAGATCGAAGCGTTCCTTGCTTCGGATCTCGGAAAACGGATGATAGCGGCAGCCGCAGACGGAAAGCTTTATCGTGAGAGACGTTTTTCCGTCGGTATTCCTGCGAGAAAGATTTACAAGGCGGACACCGGATTTTCCGAAGATGATTATATTCTGGTACAGGGCATTATCGATGCCTACTTTGAGGAAGGTGACGCGCTGGTTCTGATGGATTACAAGACGGACCGTGCGGACGGTCAAACCCTGCTTGACAGATACAGGTCACAGCTTATATGCTATGGGGAGACTTTGGAGCGCTTGCACAAAAAACAGGTAAAAGAACAACTGATCTACGGCTTCTTCACAGGCGAGACCATCCCGGTGGAAGGCGGATCTTACGGAGGTACACTATGAGTCAGGAACGAAAGGATGAAAACCTGTCGGTTTTAAAGAATAAGGGAGCGGAATATCCCGTAACACTTGCGCCGGAGATACTGGAGACATTTATCAACCAGCATCCGGAGCATGACTACTTTGTTAAATTTAACTGTCCGGAGTTTACATCTCTCTGCCCGATCACGGGTCAGCCGGATTATGCGACGATTTATATTTCCTATGTGCCGGATGAGAGAATGGTAGAAAGCAAGTCGCTGAAACTCTATCTCTTCTCCTACAGAAACCACGGAAGCTTCCATGAGGATTGCGTAAACAGGATCATGAACGACTTGATCGAGCTGATGGATCCGAAGTACATCGAGGTCTGGGGCAAGTTCTCGCCGAGAGGAGGCATTTCCATCGATCCCTACGCAAACTACGGCAAGCCCGGAACGCGTTGGGAAGAGGTGGCCTGGGAGCGACTTTCCAAACATGATATGAACCCGGAGAAGATTGATAACAGATAGAGACCATGATCACAAGAAGAACCACAGAAGAATATGAGGCAGCAGTCGCTGCCATATCCGCGATACCGAAGTTTTCCGGTGGTCGCAACAAATCAGGCAATGAAAACTTAAACGAGGTACTTGCCATCCTCGGTCATCCCGAGCAAAGCGGTAAGGTGATCCATATCGCCGGTACGAATGGCAAGGGATCCGTGACGGCACTGCTTCGAGCGGTGCTAAATGCGATGGGCTATACGGTCGGTTGCTTTACCTCGCCGCACTTAGAGCGCATCAATGAAAGGATATCCATATCCGCACCGGCGGAAGCGGGTGAGGAGTCTGCGAATCTGATGGGCAGCGTGTCCTACCGCACGCCGGACCGGTCAGCTGTGATCACGGATATCTCGGATGATGATTTTACGGAGATGTATCTTGCGGTGCAAGAGGCATCCGAAAAGCATATGGCGGAGGGCGGATTACCGCTTTCCTACTTTGAGTATCTGTTCGCTATGGCGGCGGTATATTTTAAAAGAGAGGCGTCGGATTATATCATATATGAAACGGGACTTGGCGGAAGGCTGGATGCGACCAATCTGACGCATCCGCTGGTGAGTGTGATCACGTCCATCGGGCTCGATCATACCAAGTATCTCGGCAATACCATAGAGGAAATCGCTGCGGAGAAAGCCGGGATCATTAAACCCGGTGTGCCGGTGGTATACAACACAGGATCCGCGACAGCGGATCTGGTGATCGAGAAGACGGCGGAAGCGCTGGATGCGCCCTGCTTTAATGTGGCGACGGTCGATGTTATCCGGGAGTATACAAGCAACGAGAAATCTGTTGATTTTTCACTGCACAGTCGGTATTATAGTTACGATAAACTTCGCCTTGCCTGCGGAGGCGCACTCTATCAGACGGACAATGCGGCAACCGCCGTATCCGCGCTTACATTTCTGTTTCCGGAACAGGGCGCGGTGACCGAGCAGATCCTTCGAAAGGGATTTGCCGGATTCTTCTGGCCGGGAAGAATGGAGTGGCTGTCCACGCATTTGCTGATCGACGGCGCGCACAATGAGGATGCGATCCTTCGATTTGCGGAGAGTGCCGGAAAACTCTTCGGCACGCGACCGATACGGCTGATGTTTGCGGTGGCGGGTGACAAGGACTACGAGAGGATGATGGAGATCCTTTCCGAGGAGCTTCTCATCGATGAATTATATGTGACATCTCTGGACTCTGACAGAGGCATCTCTGCGGAGTACATAGGCGTTTTGTTTCAGACGCTGATCAAAAAGAAACATCCGGATCGCAAATTGAAGGTGGTTGCGGATGATGACATCGATCGCGTATTTTCGCAGGCGTACCAGGATGCGCTGCGTACCGATACCACACTGGTTGTCGCGGGCTCGCTTTATCTGATCGGGCATATTCGCGCGCTGGTACACGGAGGAGACCGGTTATGATCAATTTTGAAGAAGAATTAAAGCGCTTCTCTCCAATCCCTGAGGTGAATCAGGCGGAGGAAGCGATCTACCACAATGATTTAACGGATATCAGTGATATTGTTCTGCAGATGACGGAGGAACTTCGTGCAAACGAGCCTTCGCTCTCAGCACGACCCAGGAGATAGATATGGCAACCAGACGACCGGTGCTGTGCCCGAACTGCGGTGCACATATCAGGAAAAACGGATACTGCACGAGCTGCAACATGAACTACCATGTCTTGATGAAGGCTTACAACACCTCAGATTATTATTACAATCAGGGGTACGACAGGGCTGCGGCGAGGGATCTTTCCGGAGCGGTTGATTCGCTGATGGTGGCTCTCCGCTACAACAAAAAGAATGTCCCTGCCAGGAATCTGCTCGGTCTGATTCATTATGAGATGGGTGAGGTTGTGGAGGCGCTCCGCCACTGGGTGATGAGTGTCAATTATCAGCCGCAGACGAATCTTGCAAGCCGTTATCTGAAGGAATTAAAGACAGATCCGACGCGCCTTGCCAATGTGGATCAGATTGCCAAGAAATTCAACATGGCGCTTGATTACATTGACCGCGGCGATCATGACCTGGCCATCCTTCAGTTAAAGAATGCATTGTCGGAGAATCCCCACTTTGTAAAGGGATACCTTCTGCTTGCGCTTCTCTACATTCATGCAGGTAATTACGAAAAGGCGCGCGTGGCGCTTCGACGAGTACTTCGGGTGGATAAGGCGAATCCCGTGGCCATCCATTACTTAAGAGAGATGGGAACCTCTGACGAAAACATCATCCATATGCGTCAGGAGTCTATTGAAGATGACGGACTTTTCGAGGACCTGATGGTCACCGTGGACAAGGACGACGAGGAACTCACAATTCGCAAGGAAGAAGTAAAACGCCCGATCTTCAAGGAGATCGCAGCCAAAAGGAATGAAAGCGTTGTAAGGACAGGGGAGTTTTCCCAGCTTTCGCTTGCCAGGTATTCGGGTATATACGTGCTTCTCGGTATCGTGATCGGCATCATGGTTTTATACTTTGCGGTTGTACCGCACCAGAGAAAGAAGATGCTGTCGGAGAACGAAAATCTGATCCGCAGCTACAGCGAGGAGCTTGCTGACAAGAATGCAACCATTTCTGCACAGCAGGCGGAGATTGATTCATTGAACAACGAAATTGTCCTGATGAGAGACAAGGCCACCAGTACGGACGCCCTTCCGGATTACAGCAAGATCAAGAACGGCATGTCCGAGGAGGATCTTGATCACATCATGGATACAGAATAGCACCAAAAGAACAGGCATCTGACCCTGCGGGCGTCAGTCGCCTGTTCTTTTTTTGTCCATAATCGAACTACAAGTATGATATAAATAACTATGAGTACAATATACATATACAAAGTGCACAAAACATATTATTGAGTATGACAATAGAAATAAGGGTATAAAAATAAAAATTATAGTTGAAAAATAGAACCCAGAGTTGTATAATATCGAATGTAATCTTGAACAAGGCGGGATTTCGAGGTTTATGGGAGAGAGAAAAAAGCAGGCGCTGGAGAGGTTCAATCGGGATAATATCATCACCGCTGCGAAGGAATTATTTGAGACGCACGGCGTGGATCACACCACGATGGATGATATCGCCAGACAGGCGGACTACAGTAAGTCCACCATCTACGTTTACTTCAAAAGCAAAGAAGAGATCTACAATTCCATAGTGCATGACTACATGGATATGCTGACCGGAGAACTCGCCATCGCCATTACGCAGGAAGGGAGCTTTTCCGAAAGCTATCACAGAGTCTGTGATTGCCTGGTTCGTTTCGACGAGCGGCATCCGGCCTACTATGCGGGACTGCTCGGTGAAGCGCAGATGACCGGCAGCCGCAAGAAGCAGGATGAAGCAACAAGAGGAACGATCGCACCGGAATTGGAACAGCTGCTTGTGAAGCTTATTGAAAAAGGCAAGAAAGAGAAGACCCTTTCTACAAAAGTGAAATCCAACCAACTGGCTTTTTATATGTGGTCCGGCATCAGCGGCATCATACGACTGGCCGACCGGAGGAAGGCAGAGATCGTAACGCAGTACCAGGTAACGAAGGACGTATACCTGTCACACGCGTTTTCGATGTTTTATGAATCTTTGATCAGGGGGTAGCAAGGGTGCTTCTTAAGGACATGGAGACCGCATATGGTCTCAACAAAACAAAACATTGTATTTTCTATGTATCTGATATGGAAGAACTTCCTTCTTCGGGACATTTCCGCAAGATGGATGAGGCACGCGGTATTATCGAGCAGATCAAGAAGGGACTCGGTAACTGCACGGTGAGAAAGTACGCCGAGTACGGCGGCGAGATCATCGATGCCGAAACCATCGGCCTGGTATTTCCGGCGCACACATGGGGAATCTCCCTTGCGGTTCTTACATTCTTGCAGCATCTGAGATTCAGAAGAGGCGCTTATATCTACGCTGTCTGTGTAGGCGAGAGCGTATCCGCTGACTCAGCCTCCGTTATGAAAAAGAAACTGAAACTCTTAGAGCAGTTTACCCAGATTTTCGAGAAGCGCAGCGCGGGACATGCGTCCGACATTTTTGTGCGCTGCCGCGATATCAAAAGAAGTGTTGTGACGACCGAGGAGATCTTAAGGAACCGCGACATCGCAAGCGATGCGCGCCACGAAATTTCCACAGTGCTTGAAGGCGTTTTGTATCACAGCACGGATGCACTGACCGGTACCGAGTCTTCGGCCCCGAAGGCACGCGTGATCAGCGAGGAAGATGCGGATGCTATGTACCGTTCCCTTGTTCCCCGCGCGAGAAGAAGACTGCGTGAGTCGGGCGACGGAGTGATGAGAGACAGACGCTTCGGTGAGACTCGATACACAACGCTTGCCGGTTACGGTTCCACACATGAGACAAGACCGGCACAGTCCGTGATCTCCAAGGATCGCGATTATGTAGGCAGAAACATTTACCTTGATGATGATGTATTTGCGGGTGTGAAATTATGCCGGGTTATGTAATGCACATGGCTATGGCGGAGACGATGATCTCCAACGGTCTATTTCCCGACCGTACATCGGCGGATCTGTTTCGATTAGGCAGTGTCGCACCGGACGCACTGACCGTGGGAGAACCTCCGGTCAAGCAAATCAGCCATTTCTGGAACAAAACCTCCTTACAACACCTGAAACGTACACCGGATCTGCACACCTTCCTTCACGCTTATGGCGAGCATCTTGCGGATCCGTACGTTTTCGGGTACTACGGACACTTGTTCCTGGACACATATTTTGTAGATGAGTACTGGGGCAGACATTTTATCTTCCTGAATGATAGGATGGATGAGGAGGAAGGTTACGATGAGGTGACGTTCGTAAAGCTTGTCGATACGGGCGAGATTTTTTCACGCACGGACTTCTTCTCGGATCGACTGTATTACGGAGACTATGATCGAATGAACGCTACGTTCGTTCGCGAGTATGAT
>CAMOHF010000035.1 GCA_946614685.1 uncultured Clostridia bacterium
TTGTCGTCCTCATAGAGGATCTGAAGCAAAATGTTCGTATCCTGCGGTATTTCCTTTCTCTCCGGATGAAATTTTGCAAGCGTTTCCTCGGAAAGATAAAGCCTGATGATGTCACCGACAGAAAGGATCTCGTCTCCCGTCGCCTTTTTATCGTTCAGGAGGATGTTCTTCTTTCGAAGCATCTTGTAGCAAAAACCTGTGGAGGCTTCGCTCAGGTACCGTGTCAGATATCTGATCAGTTTTTGATTTTCCTCGGCTTTGCCGATCGTTAAATCTCTCATACTATACACAGGAGGCCATCAGGCGTTCCTTGATATAACGGTCCTTCTTTCTGACGGTTTCATCTCCGGATACGGGCTGGTTTGCCTTCTTGATAAATGCGTCCATCGAGTCAAGGATCTTGACAGGACAGTCGAATGAATCCTTCAGTGTCTGTTCAATCCAGTTTTGATAAGTCTTCTTTTTTTCTTCAAAGTCCTTGTCGCGGACGTAGGCATAAACCTTTTCGTTTCGAACGAGGACAATGGGGTAAAACATCATGCCCTCATATCTTGAAAGGACCAGATCAAACATGAGCCCCGGCTGATCAGCATCGATCAGCTCTTTGAGCATATTGTAGGTCTCTGTTTCAATGGAGGAATACGGAAGTACCGTGATCAGGCCGATCAGCTGCTTTGCAAAAGGAAGCACCAGCAGGATGGCACATACGATGATCACATGCTTCGTGTCTCCGTACATGTATATGGTTCCTGCCACAACGCAGGCAATCATTACCCCAAGGATTGCAGCGAGCAGCACGCGTTTTTTCTTGTATGCTCCGATATAACCGAAGTCACCTTTTTGTGTATGCATTGTTATCCCATCATCCTCCAACCCGGAAGATATTTGTTCTTGATCGAACCCCTGCCGGCCTTGCCCCATCCGAGGGGATAGCCGGATACCGTGATCAGTACGGTGCCGTTTTGCACGCTGTCGTCATCGATCGTTTCGCCCTTCAGATAACGGATCACTCTCTCATCATCCGCGGCAAGATCGAGTACGTTTGAAAAAGCATCCTTCGTAAGCGCCATGGCAAGTGACTGACTCGGTTCAAAACGTTTCTTTTTCATCTCCCCGACGAAAAGTCCGGCACGCATGACGCGAAGTCCTCCAATCGCGGGGAAATCTTTCGGAATCAGGCTGATTTTGTCACCGGAGACATGCAGCCTTTTTTGATCGAACGCCGGCTCGATCTGTGAAAGAAACTCGGATGCTTCCGAACTGATCCCGGACTGACTTGTAACAAAAGGCTCCGCAAAGCTTCCGCTACTGTCACCGTCTTTTTTGAGAAGGCAGACAAAATGCCCTTCGCCGTTGATCTTATGCGGAAAAAGTCTTGCCGCATAAGCAAGATCCGAATTGCCGGACGCGGAAAGCTCCGGTCTTCCGTCGGCAAATCCTTCTGCTTTGTCAAAGGGTATCACGTGTATGCTTTCATCTTTTGAGAGCAAATACTCAATACTTCGCTCATTCTCCATGGGAGAAAAGGTGCAGGTGGAATAAAGAAGCATCCCGCCTGGAGCAAGCAGAGGAAGCACACCGTCGATGATCTCCTTCTGGAGATTCGCAAAAAGCTCGTTGCCGTTATGCTCCCATGCCGTAACCATGGAGTATGATTTTCGGAACATGCCCTCACCGGAACAGGGTGCATCGATCAGGATTTTGTTAAAGTATCCGGAAAAACGGTCCTGCAAGCGAAAAGGCAACTCGCTTAAAACAAGCGGATTCCTGATGCCGAAAACTTCTATATTCTTAAGGAGCGCTTTCGCTCTTGAGGCACTGACGTCATTTGACACAAGGAGACCTTCTCCTGAAAGCTTGGAGCCGAGTTCGGTGGATTTGCCGCCGGGTGCTGCACATACGTCAAGCACACGGTCACCCGGTTCTACGGGCAACACTGCGGCCGGCGTCATAGCCGAAGGCTCCTGCAGATAGTAAAGCCCCGCATAATAGTAGGGATGACGAGAAGGCTTATCCACCTTTTCATCATAGTAAAATCCGTTCGGGCACCAGGGTACCGGCGTCAGTGAAAACGGATTGATCTTGAGAAAGTCTTCCACGGAAATCTTGGACGTGTTGACACGAAGTCCGTGGAACATCGGCTGATCAAGGCAGCGAAGATATGCGTTATAATCATCGCCCAAAAGGGCTTTCATATTTGATTGGTATGTTTCGGGTAGATTCATAGTTACAGTTCCATTGTGTGATCAACATAAGCCTTAATGAAGATGCCGTCGTCTCTGTAATCCTCGGAAAGCAGGGTTCCGTAACTGCGGATCTTGCTGATGACAGCGGCATTCTGATAAGGTATCAGTGCTTCGACGTATCTGCGTCCGGCGTTGATCACGTCATCGATGGCTTGGTCAAGTTCGGAGAATCCCACACTTGAAGCTGCGGATAAGTAGATCACACGATCTGCCGACAGATCTTTGACCGGCGGGATCTCATCTACCAGGTCAATCTTGTTCATAACCGTGATCACGGGCTTATCCTTGATCCCGAGTGATCGAAGCGTGTCATATACCGTGAGGATCTGTCGGTCTGCCTCGGGATTTGAGATATCCACGACGTGAAGAAGAATATCGGCATACATCGCTTCCGTAAGCGTCGAATGAAACGCATTCACGAGGTGGTGCGGCAGCTTTCGGATAAAGCCGACCGTATCGGTAAGTATAATCTCCTGCCCGCTTTCAAGCGTATAAGCTCTCGAAGTGGGATCCAAGGTTGCAAACAGTTTGTCTTCCGCCAGAACGCCTGCGTCCGTGAGACGGTTGATCAGGGTTGACTTGCCTGCGTTTGTATAACCGACGATCGCAACCGTAGGCTTCTTGCTCTCGCTTCTTTGCTTGCGTATGATCTCGCGGTGTTTTTTGATATCGTCGAGTTCACGCTCGAGCTGGCTGACACGGTTTCGGATCACGCGTCGATCGATCTCGAGTTTGGTCTCGCCCGGGCCCCTTGTGCCAATACCTCCGCCGAGCCTGGAAAGAGAATTCCGCATGCCGACCAGGCGCTTCATGGAGAATTTTAACTGCGCCATCTCGACCTGAACCTTACCTTCGCGCGTTTTTGCTCTTGCCGCAAAGATGTCAAGGATGACCATGGTACGATCCAAAACCTTGACGCCGAGTATCTCGGTCAAATGTTCAAGCTGCATGGGTGTCAGCTCGTCGTCGCACACGCATCCGGTTGCGTCCGAAGATTCGATCAATATGCGGAGTTCGTCGCACTTGCCGCTTCCGAGATAGGTTGCCGTCTCGGGATGATCCAGATTCTGTATGAGTGTACCAACACAAATGGCACCAGCAGTTTTGACCAGTTCAGAAAGCTCTTCAAGGCTTTTTGAAACATCGTCTCCACTCCCGGTGTCCACCGCAAAAAGTATGACCTTTTCTGTAATTTCGGATGTATCGATCATGTTTATTCGTCCGAAGGTTCACTGCTTGTCTCGGGTCGGCTTTCAAAGAAGGGATTGATGGGATGTGTATCGATATTCACCCTGGTATCCAGAAAGTCCAGGATATCCGTCCCAAGCTCATCTCCGGGATATGCTGCCTGATAAGAAAGTGCCAAGTCATATGCCTTCTGAAAATCCTGCTTTTCTTTGTAGCATACGATCTCCAGATAAGAAAGCTCCTTCCTGTAAGTATCATCCGTGGCGGAAAGCCCGGCGTCGACATTCAGGAGTGCACTGTCGAAGTCTCCTTCGCTGATATAGTATACGGCAAATTCGTAGTACAGATACGAAGTCATCCCGTAGGAGGACACATACATATCCGCATACTGTTTCATCATATCGAATTTGCCCTGGTTTGCGTAACATATGGCCGCAAAGATCGCAATCTCCGTATGGCCGGCATCCACAGCCTTGGTAAATGCAGCTACCGTCGAAACATAGTCTCCGTTCTTGAAGTTTTCGAGAGAAAGTGCAAGATCGGACATGTAACTGACTTCATCCCTGTCATAATGGGCGTCGTTATAATCTCTTAAGATCGTGGTGTAGGTATTGGAAGCCTCCGCAAAACGATCCAGACGCATCAGGCAGTCTGCCCGGTACATCATGATGTCTGCGTTGATCTTGCCCGAAAACCACTGCTTTTCATCCATAGCGCTGTCAAAGTCGGCAAGCGCCTCCTCGTACTCTCCGTTCTTGTAATGCGCAATGCCGTCCGCACGATAAGATTTTTTATGTGTAAAGAGGTGCAGGACCGCATAGATGCAGAAACTGGCAAGTAAAAGTACAAAGATGATGTTGATCATCATGGAGATGTGGTTTTCTGCTTTTCGGTTCAGTCTTTTCTTGCTTCGATTTCTTTTGATATCGGATTTCGACATGAGATACTCCTACTTTCCGATCAAGGTATAAAACTCTTCGAGCGTCAGATCATTTTCTTTCATGAAAGCGGCCGCTTCGCGTCCAACATAGCGGAAATGCCAGGGCTCGTAATTGATACCGGTGATACCTTCTTTTCCCTTCGGATACCTGAGGATAAAACCGAAGTTGGTACAGTTTTGCATCATCCACTGGATGGTCTCTTCCGTGTCGTCGAAATCATCGGAAGTCTCGTATCCGTATCCGCACATATCAAGCGCAAGACCGGTTTCGTGCTCGGAGTGTCCGGGCTGCTGAATGGTCTGAAGTGCCTTGGTGCGGGCTTCTTCTTCACTCATGCCGTCGTAATCAATGTACTCCTGAATCTGCTGTGTCAGCGCATTATCCTGATCCTCTCTGGATCGGTACGCGGAAATGATATCGTACTCATGACCTGCATTGTTACAAGCCTCGAGGAATTGCGTCAGGTCGTTAACAACGGCGTCGCTAACTTCGTAACCGCTGTTTAAGGTGTAAGGGGTAAATGAATAGGTCGGTGAAAGCTCGCGGTCGTTATTCACAAGAACTAGAAGGTTCGGGTTGGCATTATAGATACTCTCTGCCCGTGCCACGAGTTCCCTGTGTGCCACCACAGCAGGGTCTTCGGTTGCCTCCGTGGGTGTCGCGGTTGTGGGGATCACAATCTTCTTTTTCTTCTTTCCTCCGATCGACGAGAATAAATTGCCGAGAAGCACGAGGAAGATGATCAATACGATAAAGCCGACGATCGTGTAGAAAAGTACGCTGTAATCCTTGGCTTTTGTATGTCTTACAAGGAAACGGATGTAGCGCTTGATGAAGCGCACAATCTTCTTGAATCTCTTCTTGGTTCTCTTTTTGAAACGTCTCCACCATGTTTGAAAGTCCATGTTCACCTCTCCTTTTTATAGGTATGCATAATCGCATATACTATACCATATTTACCCATGAGTGACAACAAAAAAGGTGCCTGATTCATTTGCCGAAATGATAGAAAAAAGACGGCTGTGCCCTCATACACACTGTATGAAAAAGCGCAGCCGCCGTTAATGATAAATTTAATCGATATATGTAACTGCAGCAAGTGCCGCTACGGTTCCGTCCGCAGCAGCCGTGGTAAGCTGACGGATCTTTTTGGTACGGCAGTCTCCGGCTGCGTAGATTCCTTCCACATTGGTCTCACAGTCCTCACCGGCTACGATGTAGCCCGACGCGTCAAGTTCCACCACATCGGCGAGAAATGCGGTATCCGGTTCCTGTCCGATGGCAACAAATACACCGTCCACGGAAAGCTCCTTCTTCTCACCGGTCTTTTTGTCCGTATAATGGATCGCTGATACTTTTGCATCTCCGGTGATCTCATCTACAGTTACATCTGTGATGAATCTGACATTCTCACGCTCCTTCAAGGAAGCGAGTTTTGCCGCCTCGCCGCGGAAACCGTCCCTCCTGTGCAGAATGGTTACGGAATTACAGTAATTGGATAAAAACAACGCGTCATCGAATGCGGTGTTGCCTCCGCCCAATACAGCGACATCCTTTTCTCTAAAGAACATGCCGTCACAGGTAGCGCAGTAAGATACGCCCTTTCCGGAAAATGCATCTTCTCCGGCCACGCCCATCTTTCGTCTCTTTGCGCCTGTTGCAAGGATCAGCGTACGGCCTTCGTACTTACCGGAAGCTCCAATTGCTGTAAATGAAGACGCACCCCGATAAACGGAAGTGATATTGTCGGTCACGTAATCCGCACCGCATCCCTTGGCCTGCTCATACAACTGGTTCGCATAATCGTATCCCGATATGGATGCAAATCCGGGATAGTTTTCCACAGCGGGAGAATTTACAATCTGTCCGCCGTACATATTGGATTCTATAACACACGCGGTCTTTCCGGCACGCATGGTGTAGATTGCCGCGGTAAGACCTGCCGTACCGGCGCCGATAATCAAAACATCATACATAGGATTACCTCTTAATCAAGCAGGGCCAGAAGCTCACTCTTGGGAACAGCGCCGACGGAAGATTTTGCAACCTCACCGCCCTTAAACAGTGCTACGAAGGGAATACTCATTACACCGTACTTTGCTGCAAGATCCTGATTGGCATCAACGTCTACCTTAAACACTTTGATATCGGATCTCTCCTCGGAGATTTCTTCTACGATGGGACCGAGCATACGGCAGGGTCCGCACCAGGATGCCCAGAAATCCACAAGTACGGGGACCTCTGATTTTAATACTTCTGCCTCGAAATTATCTTTGTTAACCGCTAAACTTGCCATAGTGTTTCCTCCTTTTAGTTTTGTATAATTAGATTGCGTACAACTAGATCTCTGTTACATTATATTTCATTCTAAAATTATTTGCAAGTACTTTTATTTTTTCTTCCAATTCTCTTGATGAAATCACTTTGGCACCGGCTCCTCTTACAATCTGCTGGATCATGCCGTCCGAGGTTGCAACCGTTATATCATAGCTTCCCTTCTTCTCGTGTGTGAAGCGTTCGATAAAGGCATCCGCTGTCTGGTTTTCCATTGTATGCGCAACCGTGATGCCTCCCTTTTCGTAGATGCTGCCCTTGTTGCCTTGGACACGATATCCGTCAAATACGACAAAGACTTCTTCGCCGGACATACCGGCATAATTCGAAAGTATATCGATCAGTTTATCCGTGGCTGCATCCATACGGTCGGCAAGCAGATCACGCAGATCATCCCATGCGTGAATAACATTGAAACCGTCAACCATCAAAAGCTTAGGTTTGTCTGTGACCGGCTTTGCCTTGGGAACGGACTTTGCTTCCGGCATGACAGCCGGCTTCTTTTTCGTATACATTTGTTTTTTATGATTAGCATTTGCGGAAGCGGTTTTTCTTAAGATATTGTCAATCTCCTCGAGATCGATGCTGTAATCGAAGGCCTCGGCATGGATGGTCTTTACAGGCCCGGCCGCATCATATCCGCTTTCGTCGGTAAGGTGCATATGCTCCGGAACCTCATTCCAAGGCACGATAAAGCCTGCGCCGTGCGCGCAAAAGACAGACGAAGCAGGGTTGGCAAGATCCGCATCCGGATCATAGCCGATGGTTTCTACTACTTCTTCCGTATTGTGGCAGGGACCGTAGCCGCGAAGGAATACATCCATGGTTCCCTGTCCCGCAGTATAAGATCTTAAGTTGATCTGGTAGTCCATCAGGGTCGATACGGGACCGTAGCCGGTAAGGATCGCTTCGTCACCGGATGTCTCCGGGGGATTTAATACGGCGTGTCGTGACTCTAATTCCATCATGGCCTTGCCCACGGTTCCGGAAGGGATTGTAAGGACAAAATCATAATAAGGTTCAAGCAGTACGCTTTCAGCCTGCATCAGTCCCTGTCTGACCGCGCGAACGGAAGCCTTTCTGAAGTCACCGCCCTCGGTATGTTTCGGATGTGCTTTTCCGTTGATCAGAGTGATCTTTGTATCGGTAAGCAATGATCCGGTAAGAACACCGCGATGCTGCTTTTGCGTGAGATAATGCAGGATCTGCTTTTGCCAGTTAGCGGAAAGTACATCCACGGAAAGTTCCGAATTCACGGATATGCCGCTTCCTGCCTCGCCGGGATCCAAGCGTACATGTACTTCCGCATAATGTCTTAAGGGCTCGAAGTGACCGACACCGATCACGGAATCTGCGATCGTTTCCTTGTATGTGATCCTTCCGGTGTCGAAGGACGGACGCACCTCATAGCGCACCATCAAAAGTTCGGTCAGGATCTCAAGCTGAACCTGTCCCATCAGATAAACGTGGATCTCGCCGTTTTCCTCATCCCATGAACAAGACAGTTCGGGAAGTTCCTCGGTAAGTTCGGTAATCTTCGGATAAAACTGTCTGGGATTGACATCCGTCGGAAGGATCATCCTGTAGCGGATCACCGGCTCGATCAATGCGTTGCCGGTACCTGCATCTGCACCGAGCCCCATACCGCTTACGGTCTCGGAAGGGCCAAGGATCGCACAGATATCTCCGGCATGAACCTCTCCGGTTGTTTCATATCGCTCACCGTTATAGAGACGGATCTCGGTTACCTTCTCTCCGTCTTCTCCGATATTGTCGCGCACACGAAGGTTTCCGCCTGTCAGCTTCATATGTGTCAGACGATTGCCCTTTGCATCTCTGGTGATCTTATAAACCTTCGCACCGAATTCCTCCGGATAGACGGGATCAGCCGAAAACTGATCGATGGCATCGAGAAGCTCATCGATCCCCGTAAGACGAAGTGCCGAGCCGAAGTAAACCGGGAAGAGTTTTCGGTCCGAGATCATGTCACGCAATACGGCAACATCCACGGAACCGTAGCGAAGCACCTC
>CAMOHF010000036.1 GCA_946614685.1 uncultured Clostridia bacterium
GAACAGGCAACTCATCCAGAAAGCAGGGCCTGACCAACGACCCTTCCAAGCAGGAAATGATTGATAACAAGCGTTTATGGCCGGAAAAGAAAAGCGCGCAGACCATCGCGGATTTTCTTTCCGGCAAGAAATAAAGGTAACTTATGCTAAAGATCAAAGCTCCGATTTCATTGAAATGTAATACAGACATCACAACGGTCGGCGACGCATTTTCCGAGCGCATGAAGAGTAACTACAGCGTCATCGGATCGGGGCTTTCGGGCGAGGAACTGATGCATTTGGTAAGCCGTCCTCCCGAGATCTACGTCGGAGATGGCGGGATCACCAACCTTGTTTCCGAAGCGAATATAGAGAATCGCCAGATCAACAAGGTCAACGTGATCAACAATTTTTTGAATCGTATACTCGTGGAACCTCACACGGACTTTACCTATCAGGACAGGGTCTTTGTGACCAACATCCTGCATCAGCTCGGCATCCGTGACGAAAAGCACTTTATGGAACAGGTGCAAAGGATCAAGAATGAGATCAACAACACGGAAGAACTGGTGAACACATACTGGAACAACCTTTCCACTTTAGAGACTATGGTGAGCGAGATTCGGGAGGGAGACACTTCCATCGTGGAAAAGCAGGAGATTGACGCAAGCTCCGAAGTGCTTACGCTCCACCAGGATATCATGAACCGCCTAAAGACCGGTGCGATCTACCAGATCGTGCAGAACTTCAATCAGAGTCTTTCGGGCGATACGGTAATCACCAACGAAGAATACGGGATCTCCGAGCAAAACCGTGTCACACAGAACATCCTATTAAACAGCTTAAGAAATATCGTGCGACATGAAGAGATGCCGCTTTACTTCAAACATGAGAATATATACGAGGAGGAACTTGCAGGCGATACGGTGATCACCGAGGAAACTGTGAATGAAAGTCTTTCCTCAGCGGTTCTCCTCAATATGATCGATAATCTCTACCAGAGCAGGCATGAGACCTTCGCCAGAGGAGGGGACAAGGTATTCCATATGGAATCCGCTTTCTATGAGAGTGCGGACAATACCATCCAGAGGATCACCAATCATGTGGAGCAGCGATTGGTATTCGCGGATACCTACAACTATCCTGAGATTGAGGAAGTGCACCCTGCTGCGGATGTCACCGTGGAGCAGGCGGGTGACACTGTGACCAATATCAACCGAGAGCTTTCCTTGATCAATCAGTTAAACTTGGCAAGAAACGAGGAATATCAGACCAATATTCAAAGGCTCGAGCAGGCAGAAAGAGAACTTCCGAAGATTGTCGAGAAAAAACGTGTGATGGAAGACAGCTTGAAGGCCTTAGAGCATCCGACGGAGTACCTGCAGGAGATCCGAAGGGAGGAGGCCGCAAGAAAGACCGACGATACAAGACGTCGGGAGGCGGTAAGAAAGATTCTTCCGGAGCAGGACAGAGAGACTGTCAGAATCCTACGGGAGTACTTAGAGCATCCGGAGGTTTTCAGAGACAGAAGTTTTGTCTCCGAGAACAATATCACACAGCTGATGACGGATGTACAGCGTGTTGAGATGGAAAACCGTGTCCGCGAGGAGCGGGAGACCGAAAGAATCATCGAGCGTAACGCAGTGACGGAACTTGTCGGCGAAACCATCAAAGAGATCAAAAAAAAGCAGCCTGAGATCACGGTGGAAGAGCGGGCAACCGAGCCGCTTCATCTCGTACATAAGTCTCAGGAGAGCACGATCGACGAAGAGGTGATCGAGGAGCTCGTAAGTCAGAATCGAAAGATCGAGCAGCAAAACGAGCGGATCGAAACCATCGTGAACAACAACACGACAGAGACCAAGACCATTATAAATAACACCGAGCATCATACGGTTTATCAGCAGAACCAGGATGTCGAGGATGCGGTATCAAGAGGCATCCGCGGACAGATGGATGAGATTACCGAGAAGGTATACAACAAACTGTCAAGAAGACTTGCCAACGAAAAAATACGCAGAGGACTTTAATCCATGGATCAATTAAATGCCCTGACGGGAGGCGCGCCCAAGGCCATCCTCTTCGTCCAGAAACGTAGAATTACATATTCCGGTGTATCGAAGGAGACAGCTGTGAACACCAACATCGCAGCACTTCGTCAGGTGACCAAGGCGAAAAACACAAAATCCATCGCCAAGCGTATGACTAAGGCGGCAGGACAGGTGACGGGCGTGGATGCAAATCTGGCAAAGCAGGCCGAGATCAATAAGCTTTCCAATGAGGTGGCAACCGGACTTGCTTCGAGCAGCTTCCTCAAGTTTGAAGTACAGTATAACCCCAACACCCTGTCGATCCGTACCAACGCCGGCAGACACAAGGAGTACCGTGCGATGGGTGATTCCGGTGCGATGCAGTACGCGATCACCGACCGACCTGCGACCACCTATATGGATGTGCAGCTGGTCTTTGAGGACGTGAATACCCAGGACGCATTTGTACGATCCAATCTCAATCTGAACGTGAACAACGTCAAAGACATGGCGGTGAATGCAGTCAGAAAACTGAACAATGATCACCCCACGGTCAAGCCTCAGGTAGAGGGGCTTTTGTCGCTTCTCAATATGGAAAATACCAGAAGAGTTGTATTCTTCTGGTCCAATATGTTTTTCCACGGCGTTTTGGAGTCCGTGGACGCAACTTACAATATGTTCAATAAGATCGGTGAACCGATCAAGGCTTCCGTCAATTTAACCATCCGTCAGGCCGCAACAGGCGACGAGTACAAGACGGATCAGGAGTACTGGACCAAGGCCTTTGACGATGCATTTACCGAATCCCCCTTTGGCGGCGGTTTGACGGGAGATATAGGAGATCTAGCAAGCGGATTTTTCGGATAGGAGTAATCTATGGGTTTACTTGAAACCTACAATGACATATCTGACTTTCTGACCGGCAAGATCGAGAAGGCGGTTATCACCATTATCGATAAGCGCACGGACAATCCGCCCAAGAAGGAAGAGGGCGTAAAGACCAAGTCCGGAGATTCGCCCACTGGACTCGGAGGTATCTCCGGCAAGGTTGCGGAGGGTGCCATCGATAAGGCCAAGGACGCAGCGAAGAACGCTGCCATGGATGAGGTGAAAAAGCGCGCAGGCAACTATGCGGCGCTTGCCGATTTAAAGTCCAAAAGCGTGCTAGGGAAAGAGCGAAATTTTGAGGTTCAGTTCAATCCCTCAACCCTTCGTATCTCCGCAAGAAAATACGCTTCGCAGGACTTGCGTAAGGCGGACGGTTCCCAGAACGCCAGGAACATCAACGAAGCCAATCCCTACCCGGATATGGAGCTTTCCGTCACACTTATTTTTGCGAAGGTCGTACCGAGTGAGGCCTTTCTCTATGACTCGGACTTAAGAAACGCCAGCAGTCTGGTTAACTACGGATTAAGAAAACTTGCCGAGAATTCCGGAGAGACGGACCTTAGCGTACAGCAGATGGTGGAGGGTTTTATCGGCGCCATCCGTGATACGGGCACCAGAGAGATCGTATTTACCTGGAACAAGATGCGCTATGAAGGACTCTTGATCGGTGTCCGAACGAAGTATTCCATGTTCAACCTCTACGGACAGCCGATCCGGGGCGAGGTATCGCTGACCATCCGTCTTTCCGATTCGGACCTTACGGCTACGGATATGGGTTACTGGGAGGACGCATATAATACGGCCTTCGGTTTCGATCCGTATGCCGATTCCGTATACGGAAAATTAAAGAGCGGTATGGAGAGCACGGTAAGCACCCTAAAGCAGGTGCAAAACGGTGCCTTGCAGGCGATGAACCTCGGCGCACTGGGTGTCGGGTTGATTGGCAGCAGCGTAAATTCCCTGGAGAATCTCATAACGGATGAACTGCATGGCGACGGATCGGATCCGCATGCCGTCAAGCGAAAGGATACCGGAGGCGCTGCAAGAAATCATCGCGCGGAGAGGAAATTCGAATCCGGAACGGCAACGGATCGGAAGTTTTCCATGAACGAAGACAATCGTAAGTCGGAGCAGGAAAAGCGCGATACGATCAAAAAGTCGAAGGAAGACGCGGCAGATCGTGAGGAGATGGCGAAGGAGAAGCCGGACGGTTCCGCAGCCGGTGCTTTTGCATCCATCAATGAGAGGATAAAGCAACCCTCCGCCGCAATCCCCATGACAGAAAAGAAGGAAAAGACCGGATCCGACAAGGGCATCCTTCGTTAAGGAGAAATAGATGGCAGAATTTGATTTTGACGATCTGAAAAAGAATTACGATTCATTTCGCCACCCGGTGGTCACCATCGAGATTGCCGGGAATGAATTCGGAGAGAATAAATACGGACTGGCCGTATCCGACATCAGGGTCGAGCTTTCCGCAGGATTCGAAGCAAGTATGGCAACTTTCGTGATCTACAATGTTTACGACAGGATTCAGGCAAGCTTCGTCTTTGACCGTTTCAAGAAGTATGTACTGCTCGGTTCGTCCGTTGTGATGCATATGGGTTACGGCAGCACCGTGAAGGAAGTCTTCCGCGGTTTTATCGCCAAGGTCAACTTTATTTATGATGAAGATGATATCCCGGGCGTAATGATCACAGCCATGGATATCAAGGGCATCATGATGACGAACAACTCCGCAAAGCAGCTTACGGCCAAGACCTATTCCGGAGCGCTTTCCGCGATCTTGGCTCAGGAGCCTTATGTAACTTTGATGTCGGAGGGCGTCTTTAAGACCACATCCATCAAGGCGACACCGGACGGGCAGCAGGGCGGCACGGGCGGTATCGGCGGAGCTGCCGGAGGCATGATCCCGGGTGCATCGGATGCACAGGGAGCTATGGCGGGCGCAGGCGGAGCACAGGGTGTCGGCGCAGCGGGCGGAAACCTTAGTTCCGACACGTATACGGTGGAGATGGTTGGCGAGAGCGACTATGAATTTTTTGTCCGCGCGGCCAAGCGTTTTAACTACGACTTCTTGGTCTTAAGCGGAGAGCTGATCTTTCGCCCGGCCAAGAGTGATACATCGACTTATATGTCCTTAGGTCCCGATTCGGGACTTCGAAATATCAACGTAGAGTACGACATCACCGGACTCTACGGCAAGGTAGAGGTTAGAAACGTCGATCCCGGCAAGGGAAAGGTGGTATCCTCTTCCAAGAAGTTTTCCAACAAGATCAGTCAGGGCAGTAAGGCCAAAAGCATCGTCTCCAAATTGGAGAAGGTTTATATCGATCCTACGGTGGAGACCAAGAACGATGCGGGCTATCGTGCCAATTATCTGATCGAAGATATGAGCTACAGGTTCGGTACTTTAGAAGCCGACGTGATCGGACTTCCGGAACTGGTTCCGGGCAGATTTATCTCCATCACGGGACTCGGCAAGGATGTGGAGAATGTCTTCTATCTTCAGGAGGTCATCCACAGCTTTACGAGTGACGGCGAATACAAGACCAAGCTGATCGGTAAGGCAGCGACCATCACGGACGATCCGGCGGGAGCGATCGGTGGAGGCATCGGCGCTGTCGGAGACATCGGCGGAAGCATCAGCGGTATTGGCGGAGGATTTTTCTAAATGGGTTTATTTGATGTGATCGATGATATTGCCGAGCGCAATATCAATAAAACCGAGACCGGAGACAATCGCATGTTCGGCATTGTCGTGGGAGAGGTCGTAGACAACTACGACGGCGAGCGCGCCGGCAGAGTGTGCGTTTCCATACACACCAGGGACTCGGAGGCCAACATTTTAAAATGGGCCCGCGTCGCACTTCCCTATATGGGCAAGGAGTGGGGCATGTACTTCTTCCCCGAGAAGGGAGATCAGGTGCTTGTGGCCTTTGAGGGCGGCAATATCGAGCGTCCCTATGTGATTGGCTGTATCCCGAAGGATGCCGACAAGTTTTTAAAGAAGTCCAAACACGAAAAGAACAAATTAAAGCGCATTGTCACAAAGAACGGCAATGCCATAGAGATCACGGACGGCGCAAGCGACGACGATGCTGCGGAAGCGCCTTCGGTTCCTTCACCTACGGAGGGTGCGGGCGGCGTACCCGGCGGCGGTGCGGACGGCGACAAGATCGTGATCAAGACCAAGGACGCCAAGCACAGCATTACGCTGGACGACGGAAAGAATCTCATACAGCTTGTGGATGACGACAAGAACTGCAACATCGAGATGAAGACGATGGACGGCACCATCAATGTCAAAGCCGCACACAAGATGAACATCACCGTGGGCGACAATATCAAGATCACCATGAACGGTGATTCGGGAAAATTGTTGATCGAAGCAAGGGACGTGGTGGTAGACGCAACCGGCAAGTTTTCCACATCCTCTGCGGCAAAGACGGAGATCTCCGCGGCAAATATTTCCGTTTCATCCAACAGTACCATGAAGCTTTCGGCAAACACCATGGTAACGATCGAAGGAAAGCCTATCCGCATTGGATAGATCATGTGACCAAAGTGTGAGTATTCACACACTATAATAGGACGAAAGTACCGCCTGTCAGGGGGAAGATACGAGATGGAAATAGAATTTTTAGGAAGCGGCATGAAGTTCCCGCCGCAGATCAATCGGGCAACCGGCAGATTTGTGACGGTCAGCGAGGAAGAGAGCGTGAAGGAATCGATCTATCTGATCCTGATGACGCAAAGAGGCGAGCGGCCTCTCCGCGAGGACTTCGGAAGCAATCTTTTAAATTATACATTTATGGATATGAGTCTCACCAGAATCAATATGCTGATCCGCACTTTGAAGGACCAGATCATGAATCAGGAACCCAGGGTTTCCGATATATCGATCCGTCCCACGGGAGACTCGGCGGCCGGCAGGCTGATCTTCGAGATCGAGTATACCGTTGCAGCCACCAATACACGGGATAATATCGTATTCCCGTTCTATTTGAACCAGGAGACAGAATCAGGAGAGGAAGAGCCGGAGAACTATGAGTCTGAACCAGTCGAAGAAATTGAATATTGATTCGAGAACCGAGCAGGACATCTTTGAGGAGATCGCCTCTCTTGCGAAGAGCTATGACACGGGCTGGATTCCCGATCCGGAGGACCCGGATATAGGTTCTGCGCTTGCGAATATCTTTGCGCATGAGATGTCCATGAACATCAATCGCATGAATGAGATTATGGACCGCTATCACACAGAGTTTGTGAATATGCTTGACATTTCACTGCTTCCAGCGAGGCCTGCATCCTCCATCGTGGTATGTGAACTCTCCGACGATACGCTTCCCGGTGCCGGGATCCCGAAGGGCACCAAGCTTCTTACGGGAGAGGATGAGCCCATCGTCTTTGAGACGGAACACGGTCTGTATGTAACGGGATCCAAACTTGAGGCGGTTTTCCAGGCGGATCGCGAGACGGGCGCGGTTGTTCCTCTGCTCGGAAGATTTTCCAATCCCGAGCTGATCCCCGGCGAGCAGCTGATCGAAAAGTACAGGAACCGCGATAAAAAAGTCGAAGCGGGTGAACCCGAAGAGGCGGGACCCGAGGAGGCTTCCGAGGAAAGCACGGCATCTACGATACGTCCTTTTACCCTCTTCGGAGAAGAAGGCGGTATCGACAGAAATATCATCTGTTTCTATCATCCCACGGTGTTTGAATGTGAGAATGACAACCTTTTTGTAAGGATCGAAGGCGGAGACAAACTTGTATCGGCCATCGAGGACGGAAAGGTTCGTTTTGCGTTTGTTTCGGAGGAGGGGATCAAAGATTTTCCTTACTGCGAAAAGAAGGATGATCATACATTTACCTTGAGAAAATATGACAAGAACCGCAGGATCGCATCGGGCAACCGCACCTACGGCGTACTCCTCATGATCGCGGACCGCGCGCCGGAGGAGAGCATCCATGTTGACCGGATCTCGTTTTCCGCACAGGGAAGAGCGGTTCCCGCCGAGAATATCAACAACGGTGCAAATGATCTTGATGCGGACAGATTCCTGCCCTTCACGGATACGCTTTCGGTTTTTGACGACTGCTATATCTGTCATGACAATTACTTCTCCAAGGCCGGAGCGAAGGTGACAGTGGCATTTGATCTTGCCATCAGAGAGCACAAAGTGAGTCTCACGGTCGAGCAGGTTGAGGAAAGCCTTAAAGTAATCAAGAGAAAGCCCAAAACCCAGCAGCAGGAGATTCCGGGAGATGCATTTCTTGAGGAGGTTGCCTTCGAGTACTTTAACGGTACCGGATGGAAGAAACTTCCTGTTGAGACAGATATCCGCGGTATGTTTGCCGGAGAGGGTATGGACGGAAGAAGAGAGATCACCTTCATCTGTCCCGATGACTGGGAGCCGCAGGCAACCGGTTCGTATGACGGCAGATGCATTCGCATGCAGATCTTAAAATCCGAGAACTGCTATATGCGTCCCTGTATCCATCATTATCCGGTGATCAAGGATCTGACCGTGGCGTATAGCTACGAGAGCCACTATGTGGATGCCGAGCGCGCCGAGACCATCATCGGCAGCGACAGAAGAGAGATCACGGACCAGTTAAAAAACAAGGAGGGCTATACCACCTTCCTTTCCG
>CAMOHF010000037.1 GCA_946614685.1 uncultured Clostridia bacterium
TAAGTTGAGCCTTCGGCAGGTACATATGCCCTTCCGTCGTCGCGCGTCCTAACGCATAGACGATGGCCGAACGCACGCGGAACTCGGAGTCCCGCTCCACGCCCATCTTCACGGCGATCTGATCCGCCATCTTAAAGCCGATGCCGGTGATATCCTCCGCCATCTTGTAGGGATTGGTCTTCACCACGGTGTATACCTCATCGCCGTAGGTATTGTAGATCTTCATGGCAAGGTTCACGGAAATGCCGTATCCTCCGAGGAAGATCGCCACGTCCTGGAACTCCCGCTTCTCCATATATGAAGCTGCGATCTTTCTGGCCTTCGCCTCGGAAATTCCGGAAATCTCCGCCAAACGTTCCGGCTCCTCCTCGATGATACGAAGCGTATCACTCTTGAATTTTTTGACGATTTTTTTTGCGAGAACTTCGCGGACGCCCTTGATGATACCGGATGCGAGATAACGCTCGATCCCTACCGTATCCTCGGGCATCTTGATCTGATAAGATGTAAATTTGAACTGGATGTCGTACTGAGGGTGGTTCACATACTCACCTTCCGCGATGATGTAGAGTCCCTCACCCACGCCGTAGAGATTGCCGACGAAGATCTCCTCTCCGTCGTCTCCTTCCACGCAAAAGACAGCGTAAGCGCTGTCTTCACTTTTGTATATGATTTTTTCGATATAGCCTTCGCGTGTCATGCTTCATCGGGTTTCTGTGTGGCCGCTGCCGCAACCTCTGCCGCCTTCAGGTCCTCTATGTGATTCACCTGCTCAGGTGTAAGGCCCTCGGCCTGGCGTTTCATGGATTCGTATAACTGCTGCGCAAGCCCCACGCCGCCCTGATCGGTGGCGCGCTTGGCAAATTCCTGGATGCGCATATCGCCGAAGTAATTCTCGTAATCGCTCTTTTCTTCGTCGGCGCGCATCACGGTCTTATCCATCTGCTTGTAGACCTGCTCGAGCATATATGCCTCGAACTCCTTGCAGGCCTCGAGCATCTTCTCGTCTTCCTCTGTGGAAACATTGCCAAGTTTGTTCTCGAGTCCCTTGGTGTTCTGGATTCCGTATGCGGTTTGAAAGTCGTCATTGCTGACGCCGGTAAAAGAAATCGCCATAATCGTTCCTTCTTTCTTACCTGTTATGCTGACGCGTCTCACCGGTATAGAACCCCTCGCAGGACGCTGAAAAATGAATTTCGACACGCACCTCCTCTTCGCTTCGCTTCGAGTCGGTCGTGGCATTCGCCACATATCC
The DNA here is from genome assembly GCA_946614685.1 of uncultured Clostridia bacterium. Lineage (GTDB taxonomy): Bacteria > Bacillota > Clostridia > Lachnospirales > Lachnospiraceae > Coprococcus_C. Next base: position 1,256 of record CAMOHF010000037.1, read on the forward strand.
TCACGAATACATAACTCGCATCAAGCAAGCTTTCTGCTCGTCATGTATTCGTGAGGATGCGTGTCTCATATTTAACGCAGGTTATTAGCTTGCTGCATCATGTCGTCGGTTGTTTGGATTGCTTTCGAGTTCATCTCGTAGGCGCGCTGCGCAACGATCAAGTTAACCATCTCTTCCGCCACATCGACGTTGGAACCCTCGGTGTAAAACTGGTGTGTCTTGGAGGGCTTGACGGCGGGATTGCCTTCCTCGGGAATCGGATCGCCGGATGCCACCGTCACGATGTAATTGTTATCACCGTTCTTGGAAAGACCGGCCGGGTTATTGAACTGCACGAGGCCGAACTTGATCTCTCTGCCCTGCGCATCCTTCAGACGTACGGGATTGCCATCCTCACCTGTGAAAGCAAGATATCCTGTACGATCGATGATCACACCTGTTGCGACGCGATCCGCCGGCAGATAGATGTTATTGCCGTTTGCGTCAAGCACGGGATTACCGGATGCGGAACACAGGAGATTCCCCTGCGGTGTCGGAGAAATCGCAAAGCTTCCGTCTCTGGTGTAACACTGCTCTCCAGTCGGCATGCGAAGTGTAAAGAATCCTTCTCCTTCAATGGCAATATTGAGCGGGTTCTTGGATGACAGGAGCGCGCCCTGGGTGAACTGACTGGTCACCGCCGCAATCCTGGTACCGAGACCTACCTCTGCCGCTACCGGCTTGTTCTCTCCCGCATTGTTGGTGGATGTGGATTGTAAATTCTGATACAGGAGGCTCTTAAAACTTGCTTCCTCTGACTTATATCCGACGGTGTTAACGTTGGATAAGTTGTGTGCGATTGTATCTACATTTGACTGCTGTGCTCTCATACCCGAGGCAGCGGTCCAAAGGGAACGCATCATAAGCTAGTACCTCCTACTCTATAATCGTCCGATTTCATTCGCCGCTTTATCAAGCGCCTTATCGATCGTCTGAACCATCTTCTGGTTGGTCTCATAGGATCTCGAGATCGCGATCATATCTACCATCTCGGTGACCATGTTGACATTGGACATCTCCAGGTAACCCTGTGTCACGGTCGCCTCGGATGCTATGATCCGCGCGCCCTCCACCGGCTGGAACATATTCTCTCCGTAGCTGGAAAGCGCTTCGTAGCTCTCGAAGTCTACGATCTGAAGCCGGTCTACATAGGTGTTGCCTGCGTAAATATTACCCTGTGTGTCGATTCCGACATCTACGATGTTGGCATTTGGTATCTGGATGCGGTTTCCGCCTTGTCCCAGCACAAAGTCTCCATCCTTTGTCACAAGAAAACCTTCCTTGGTTACGGTAAAGTCACCGTCACGCGTATATTTCGTAGTGGTGTTACCTGCCTTGTCCGTCGTGCTGATGGAAAAGAAGCCTCTTCCGGAGAGTGCGACATTGTACTGATCGTCGGTCTGTCGGAAGTTGCCCTGTGACATATCGTAGAAAGTCTCACCGATCTTGACACCCGGATTGATGCCGCCGATGCCCCACACCGTGTCTTCTCCGACCGTCACATCGTTGATCTTTACCGCCAGATGGCGGTCAAAGGATTGTGATGTGGCATCGATCTTCTTGAAGCCGGTGGTATCGGCATTCGCCATGTTGTTGGTGAGCACATCCATACGACGTTCTTCATTGCGAAGTCCCGTCCAGGCTGTGTAAAGTCCTCTTACCATCCCATAACTCCTTATCTCTGCCCTGCCCTGCCCGAAGCCCGTCGCGGATTGGCCTCGATTTGCTTGCAAATCGAAGGCTAGCCACCCGGCGATGAGGGCTTTGAGCGATTTCAGCTCGCTTTATTGTGTTTTCTCGTTCAGGAACTCGATATATTTTCCGGTACCGATGGCAACTGCGGTAAGCGGTTCCTCCGCACGCATCGTTGTGATACCGGTATTCTCTTCGATCAGATCCTCCAAACCGTGGAGCAGTGCGCCGCCACCGGTAAGGACGATACCTCGATCCGCAATATCCGCCGCAAGCTCGGGCGGCGTGCGCTCAAGTACCGCATGGATCGTATCAACGATCTGTGATGTTACCTCGCGAAGCGCCTCCTCCGTCTCATCGGAAGAGATGGCTACGGTCTTCGGAAGACCGGTGACTAAGTTTCTGCCTCGGATATCCATGGTCAGATTCTCGGGACGCTTATAGCAGGTTCCGATGTTGATCTTAATCTCTTCTGCGGTACGCTCTCCCACGAGGAGATTGTGACGCTTTCTCATAAATTTGATGATGGCATCATCGAAGTCATCTCCCGCCACCTTGATGGAGGAGGACATCACGACACCGTTTAAAGAGATCACCGCAACATCGGTGGTACCTCCGCCGATGTCTACGATCATATTGCCGCAGGGTCTGGAGATGTCGATGCCCGCACCGATGGCTGCCGCAACCGGCTCCTCGATGACATACACGTCTCTGGCTCCCGCCTGATAAGTCGCATCTTCCACCGCACGCTTTTCAACCTCGGTGGCTCCGGAGGGTACGCAGACACTGATTCTGGGGCGTCTGCCGAAAAATGTCTTGCCGACCGCCTTCTGAATAAAGTACTTCAGCATCTTCTCCGTGATCCTGTAGTCGGAGATCACACCCTGTCTTAGGGGTCTTACCGCTATAATGTTGCCGGGGGTTCTGCCGAGCATCTGTCTGGCTTCCTCCCCGATCGCTTTGATCTGATTTGTATCTTTGTCGTATGCTACAACGGAAGGCTCACGCAAAACGACACCCTTTCCGTTCACATATACCAGGACGCTGGCTGTTCCCAAGTCGATACCGATATCCGAACTGGCCATGTCAAGCTCCTTTCACTATCTAATATATCGTCAAATTTCTATAATTCCTTAGCTTTTCGCATGATAATCATGGATGCGGGTTCACCATGCAGCCACTCCATGCGAATCTCCGTAATATCCATAATGCTGTCCAACTGCTGGATGTAACTGCGCCAGTTGGCGACGCGATTCTTTGTAATAAACGGCTTTCGCATACCGTCGATATCATCGAAACGGTCATGCAGGTCCGTGATCAGCCGTCGGCTGTCATTGCCCTTAAAGTCAAAGCCCAGCATCTCATCCATGCTCGTATTCGAGAAGAGCACCTTGCCCGAGTGCAATTCACGCACAAAGATGCCGGCATTGAAACAGTTGAAGGTCTCCAGCAGATGCTTGTTCACCTTGCGCATATTGGAATCACCCTCGGTGGACTCGATCATATTCTGGAAAATGTAGGTCATACTCTGGGTGAATCGAACCTCCTCACGGGTCCAGGTTCTGTCCGCATTCTCCTCCACGTAGAATACCAGGCCGTGGAGTTCCTTCTCAATGTAGATCGGATATGTCATCACGCAGTTGAAGTTGTACTTCATCAGCGTCAGCTTAAACCGCTCCGTCATGTTGGATTTGTCTACGACGATCCGCCCGCCGCCCTCTTTCAGCATCTCGACGACATTGTGCACGCGTTCCGGCAGAATCTCCCGAAGCTCTTCAAGCGGCTCCTTGCCTTCGGAGTCGTAGTATGCGAAGAGAGAGAATTCTCTCGGTTTGTTGGGCTTCTTGGTAAAGAGGAAGATCTTGTCCACATCCAGGTGCATCCCGATATCGTGCATCGTTTCCTCGATCACCTGTCCCAGATTCTCCTGAGACCTGCTTCCGATCTTGGAAAGGGCTTCATTTGCGATGTTCTGTCTCGCAAGCTCCGCGCGAAGCTTCTTGCCGGCGCCGCGGGCTTTCGCAGCCTCGATCTCCATCGCGTAACCGCGATACAAAAAGTCGGACAGCACGGTTGCGATATCCCAGTGCGTCGTGTAGATATCCTCAAGTTTTTCGGTTTCCTCCTCCGTATAGGACCCGAGGATCCAAAGTGCGCGAAGCTTGTTGCCGAGCAGGATGGGTGCAACGGCAAACCTTCCGACGCCGCCCTCGGGACGTTTTAAAAGCTGGGGCTCCGGATCAATCTCCATCTTCTTCCAGATCCCTCTGTAAAAATCCTTGTTCACCGGATTCTGGAAGAAATCATAGAAGTCTCCCATATTCACATCCGGCCCCGTCGGTGGCATGATGTTCTTGCCTTCCGCGTCAATGACCGAGGAATAGAGTCCTGACAACTTGCCGTAACTTCCGAGGATCATCTGAACGCGTTCACTCTCCGCAATATAATCTCCCACTTTGAGGTCTGCGGGAATGGCAATCTCCGTCTGATGCTTGGGCGATGTGGTGGTGCTTGTATGTACCTCCGGCTTATCGGCCACTCTTCTGATGTAGAATTCCGTTGCGATGTCGCCGTTCGGTCTTTTTTCGATGGAGATCTCATTCTTGACGTTGTAAAGGGTTCCGTCGTCTCCGACCATACGGAACTTGTGCGTATAATCGGTCACGCCGGACGCCATCGCCTCTTGAAGCGTGACCTGGATTTTCTCGCGGTCTGCCGGATGAACATAATCGATGGCCATCTTCAGACCTTTATTGATCATATCAACATTGATGCCGATCGTGCCGGCATTCGGTGAAAGATACTCCAGCCTGGCATCTCTGCTTTTCCCGTCGCCAACCAGGACCATGACAACATAGCCGGATTTCTCAAGTGCTTTTTTCAGGTATACATTCTCAACTACCATGCAGTCCCGCCTCCCCATCGTCGGAATATGTAAAAAGAGCCGCCTTTCGGGCAGCTCTCTCTCGACTAGTTACTATCCAGATTCGGGAAAGCCTGATCGGAAATGGTTCTGGCTTCTCCCACTGCCCCAACTACCTTATCCAGTGCTTCGTATAATTCCGCAAGGTATCCGCTTACGCTGGTGCACTCTCTCTTAACGGACATCCTGGTGTTGTAAGCCTCTGCTCTTGCTTCCTGTCTCATCTGATCACACTCGATCTGGCAGCTGGCCTTCTGTGCCTCACAGTCCGCCTTGGTGGTTGCCGAAAGTTCTGCACACGCATTCTCTGTTTCAAGACGAAGCGCATCGGTTTCCTCTTTGACGCTTCTACGAAGATTGTCGCAGTTTGCATAGGTGGTTTCCTTGAGTTCCTGGCAGGAATTCTCGGTCTCTACGGTCAGTCGGTCGCAGGCATCCTTGGTCTCCTGTGACATACGTTCACAGTTCATCTGCGTCTCAGAAGAAAGCTGCTCGCACTCGGTCTCTGTGCGCGCGCGGAGTTCCGCACAATTCTCTTCCGTCTGCTTCATCAACGCATCAGCACTCTCTCTTGCCTCAAGCAGTGTACGGGAGATGGACTCATATCTGGATGCCGACTCCTCGTCACGGTTCCTGTAAGTGGCAAGCTCGTCGCGCAGCTGTGTCACCTCGAGCTGGAGTTCATCATTCACCTTCTTTAAGTTGTCGATGGTGCTTGAGGACTCATTTAGATTCACTTCGCGCATGGTGTGAAGGTTCTTCACTGTCTCTGAAAGCTTTAGGACATTCGCCTTAAGCTCGGACACCTCTTTCTCATGCTCCTCTTTGATCTGGTCTATATATGACTCTACGGCAGCCTTGTCGTATCCGCCGAATTTCGCTGTTTTCAGTTGTGTTTCCAACATCTTCGATTTCTCCTTTCAAACACAAATGCGACCATTCGGTCAATCCATGATATTATAGCACAATCGCACATGGAATGCACTTCTTTTTTTGGTGTCGCATTTCCTATGAACATGTGTTATAATGTGTCGGAATAACGCGAAAGGAATTTACCATGAACGCAAAGACAAAAAAGCTTTTGACTTATATTTCTTTGCTGGTAGTTTTCTGTACGCTCCTGACCGGCTGCACGCCGAAGGTCGAGAAGCGCTACCAGCAGTACGTGAAGGCATTGATCTCCTTAAACTACCTCGGTGTCAGCGAGGATTACCTTGCAGCCACGGGTTCGAGCGAGGCGGATGCACAGGCCCTCTACGAAAAGAACATCGATTATCTGACCGACAACCTGCTTGCTTACTATAAAGTGCGGGTTGACAACGCCCCCGAGATCAGAGAGCAGTACCGCGAGCTTGCCAAGCACATCTACAGCAAGATCAACTTCAGCGTCTCAAAGGCGTACAAATACGGCAGTGTCTACCTGGTGGACATCACCATCTACCCCATCGACCTGTTCAATCAGACAGCCCCCGAGGTAAGCGCCTACATCGAGAAGTTCAACGAGGATGTGGCGAACGGCGTCTACAACGACTACGATATCGCACAGTATGAGACCGCATTTTCCACCGGCCTTCTCGACATCCTGAACAAAGGATGCGATCAGATGACCTACACCGATCCCATCAAGCTGACCGCAGAGATCGTGGAGGAAGGCAAAACCTACTACCTGACCGAGCGTGATCTATTGGACATCGATGCCTGTATGTTCTCCACCGTCATCACACAGACTGAGGACACCGGTACCGATTCAACCGAAGAAGGCGAATAAGCAATCAAAAAGGAGAGCGATGCTCTCCTTTTTGATTGCAAGCAGGATACGGGAGTCGAACCCGCCTCCTCAGCTTGGGAAGCTGATATACTACCGATGTACTAATCCTGCAAACACCTGGTCAGAAGCTCATGCCTTGACCAACTGTGTTTTATTATACACTTTCTATTTGCATTTGTCAAATTGTAAGACTCCGGAGCAGTTCTGACAGGTAAAATTTATTTTTAAGCAAAAAATACCGAACTTTTGTTCCTGTTGATAACTTTACTTCTTTTTCAGTAAAATCATAAGTCAAATCCACAATGTATCGGTAAATTATCCCTGTTTTCATATTTTTTGTGGATAACTTTATTTACTTTTTCCTTGTCAGGCAACACCACCTTTGCTATAATGTTCTTAGCTTAGGACTGATTCGCTCAGCTCCTGATCTGCTATATCTTCTGACGTGTTTCTAAACAGCCCTGCAATGCTATTTAAAAGGTCAGAAGATATTTTTTTATGTGTTTTTACAATTTCATTTTTCTTCAGATAGAAATATTCATACAGTTGTTTTATAAAATCTGCAATCTGTGCCATCAGATAATGGTTCTTCTGTGCATTTTCATTCCAGCTGCACATATGCTCTATCTCTCCATCCCAGTTCTTCTGCCGGTTAAAGCCCTGGTTCTCGATCTTCCATCGTCCTCTTCCTGCATCTGCAATTTTTTTCGCATTCTTATCCGTGATCTCTATGTCTGTTACCCATGCAAAGTCTGTCTGCACTTC
>CAMOHF010000038.1 GCA_946614685.1 uncultured Clostridia bacterium
TCAACCAGCGGGAGCGTGTCCGGCAACACGGCACCAAGGCCTGTCGACCGTCACCTTCAGCCACCTTCAGCCACCTTCAGCCATCGTCCGTCACCGTCCGTACTTCAACCTGAGAATCCTAAGCACGCTCGCATCAAGCCTCTCCTCACTGATGCGGCCTTCCTCAACAGCCGTCCGCACCGCTTCAAAAGCCTCCACGTAATCATACGGCATCAGGACAATGTCCGCACCGGCTTCGATCGCCATCACCGCAGCCTCTCCGGATCCGTAATGCTTACGAATCGCCTCCATCATCATCGCATCCGTAACCACGACTCCATCGTAGCCGTAGATCTCTCTTAAATGATGCTCGATGGCATCCGGCGATATGGAAGCCGGCAATCCGTCCTCGGACTTTGTGAGTGTGATATGCGCGACCATCACGGCATCCGTCTTATCAAGATTCGCAAGGAAAGGGATCAGTTCAAGTTCTTCCATCTTCTCCCAGGTCTTGCTCACTTTCACCGTACCGTAGTGCGTATCGGACTTGGTATCACCGTGCCCCGGATAATGCTTGATCACCCCGTACACACCTTTTTCGTGAAGTCCGTCAAGAAACGCCGCATCCATCTCAGCCACAAGCTGCGGGTCCTTACCGAAGGAACGGTTTCCGATCACCGGATTCGCCGGATTGGAATCCACATCCGCATCCGGTGCAAAATCCATGTTGAATCCATAGTCGGCAAGATACCCTCCGATGGTTTCGCCCGCTGCACGTGCCTTCTCCGGATCCTTGGTACCTCCGATCTCACGCATCGTCGTAACATAGGGCACATTGATCCCGGGTGCCGTGGCCACTCTGGTAACGGCTCCACCCTCCTCGTCCACGGCGATCAGCGTCGCATAAGGTGACGCATCTCCGAGTGCGCTGTTCAGCTTCTTAAGCTGATCTCCGGAGGAGATGTTTTTTGAGAATATGATAAAACCACCCGCGGGGTAAGCCGCGAGTGTTTCCTTCATGTCATCATCAACTTTTTTAACGCCCTTCTCGTCCGAATGCATCTGTAGCGGTGTCAGAGAGAGTTTTAACTGATCCGGTCGTATCATAAAAAGCTGCCCGATCTTCTCATCCATCGACATCTTCGAGAGCACGCGTTCCGCATTGGACACTTGCTGCTCAATTTCCGGAAGCACATCCGCATCGGTATGAACTGCACGTGCATCCGTGCCCGTCGCCACAGACAGTTGGGTCTGTTTTTCTTCCGCCCTGCGCAGGAAGAAAGCGGCAAGTGACAGAAAAAGCAGAACAAGAAGCAGCGTTAATCGTCTGATCTTAGAGGTCATAGTAGGTTCTGCTTCCGTCCGTATATTTGTGGATGATCTGACCGTAACGCGCCTTCTGGGCAACCGCTATATCGAAACCGGGAAAAGAAATCTCTTTTCGTTCGAAGCCTCTTGCGGTTGTCTCATATACCACGGCCGCCGAGTACCGAAGACCCGTGGACGAAAGCTGCAGGTGAGAAAAAAACACATCCGAAACCATCATCGGCAGGTTTTTAAACACGGATGACTTCTTTTTCCAAATCATCCAAAGGATCAACTCGGGAATACCGAAGATGGAAGTCATGATCAGCCAGATCATAAATCCGACGCCCGGCTCGGTCTTACCCGAAGAAGAAGTTCCGATCGCCGCCATGGCCGCCACCACGGATATGCACAAAGTCAGGACACCGAGCACCACAAGCGTGAGATAAAATCCTCTGCTTAAGTGCGCCGCCTTCTGCGCACGTCTGGCTCTTAAAACTTCATTCTGGTACAAAGGACGCGGTGTCGAATTCAGTGCAAGCAGCGAGGGATGCGGAAGAACCACCAGGCTGCTTAAATCCAGGGAAAAGTAATCATAGGGCGGAACCTCGGACAGAAAAAGCCCGCGGTTTCTCTCCGAGAACTGCATCAGGAAGTAGCTTCCCCTGCTGTTCATCAGCACGATCACACGCTGCCCCTGACGGAAGACAAATCCGTCCTTCACCGGAAGGCTCATCAGGTAGGGAAGTCCTCTTCCGTCCACGAAACCGTCTTCGATAAAGTAAACATAGCCGGCACGCGTATCGATTCCCATAATGGTTCCTGTGTTCACAAAGCGAACATCCGTAACCAGTCCCGAAGCCTTCTTTTCTTTGTCTTTGTTGGTCGACAGCACAGACAGAAGAACACAGAGCACTGCGATGATCACAAAGCAGGTCACACGCACGACAACTGCCCCCTGTGTGTGATTGTCCCTGGTGGCAACAAGCACGCCGCCCATCACGCCGCCTAAGATCCCGGCTGTAATATTGACTGAAGTTGATACCGCAGACTTGAACTGGTGCGGTCCCGGAAGCACATCCTGCTCACACGCAAGGAGCATAGCTGCTTCGTTTTGATTACATGGTCTTCTCATGGAAACCTCCGAAAAAGATAATATGAATTCATTATACAACAGACGAGTTTTATTTGCCACACCGCCTTAATTGTGATAAAATAATGACATCATGAAAATGACGTTTTTTTAAACGCAGGAGCAGCTATGGAAAAACGAAAACTTTATCAGCGCACGCTTGACAGTGAAAACGAAGGACAAATGCACCGCGACATCAGTGAAGAAGTCCAATTCTTCCACAATGTCTACAGCGGCAACATCGACGCAGTCCGTCAGAACATCGATGAGAGACGCTTCCGCGACACCGAGGGTGTCGGAACACTCTCCGTGGACCCCGTACAGAATCTGAAATACCACATGGTTGTCACAGCCTCCATCATCACCAGAGGCTGTATCGAGAAGGGTCTTGAAGCAGAGCGTTCCTTCCGCATGAGTGACTACTACATTAGAAAGCTTGATCATGCCACGACTGAGGATCAGGTCGAAGCGATCCATGCGGATATGGTCCTTGACTTTGCCGGCAAGATGCGACTGATCCACAAAGAAAACCGCATATCCCGCCCCATCCGCAAGTGCCTCGATTACATTTACGCGCACATCTACGAGCGTGTTTCACTGAATGATCTCGCGGCATATACGGGCATTTCTCCCGGATACCTGTCCAGACTTTTCTCATCCGAGATCGGCGTACCGCTTTCGGATTATATCCGTGAGAAAAAGATCGAACTCTCACAGGTGATGCTCTTAAACTCCGACAAGAGTATCCTTGATATTGCCTGTCAGTTTTCCTTCTCATCACAAAGCCATTACATACAGGCCTTCAAGAAGGTTGTGGGCATGACACCGAAGAAATACCGCACCATAAAAGGAGGAGAGCGTTATACCTAACGCTCTCCTTCTTTTTAGTTCACAATCTCAAGCTCCGCATCTTTCAGCCTGCAGAAGCTGTAGGGATCATCCGGGTTATCCTTATATGTTTCAAAAATGCCGGTGACGGTTCCCTCCGTCTCCTCGGGCGGATACTCGTCCGGATAGACATGCGATCCGTCGCCCCACACGAATTCCAGTCCGTTCTGACAGCAAGCCATGGCATCAGAAATCAAAACATAGAAATAATACTGCTGTGTCGGTTCATAGAAGGTGGAATAATACTTTCCGCCCATCTTCACCTTTTGTCCGATGTAAGCCTCGGGATCCGTCATCATCTGAGACACTGTGGCATATACCATATCCGCACCCATCTCGGTCAGATCGATATCGATACCGCCGGAGGGTTTCCCGGGTTTTTTAGCCTCTGTCGGAGGTGTCACATCTGCGGGCGGAGCCGCATTATCCGTGGCTTCTTCCGAGGAAGCGGCATCTGTGGCCGCCTCGGTGGTTGCCGCAGTTGTTTCCTCCGTCTCTTTATCTTCTTTTTCCATCTGCTCATTCAACGCTTTGTCTACTGCGTTCGTCGTGTCATTTCTGTTTCCGACATTTCCGGATTTCCCGCATCCGGTCAGGCAGACAGCAAGCGCCAAACCCAAAAGCAAAAATCTCTTTTTCAATGCTATGACCTCCTTAAGTATCGTCCTGTCACTGCACAGATCATATACATCAGAATATCCATACCCACAATGGTCGCTCCGAGCGGCGTCGAGTACACCATCGACAGAAGCATGCCGACAACGGTACACAATACGGAAAGGATTGCCGACAGGATCACCACGCCTCGGAACGTATGCGAGATACGCATGGATGAAAGTGTCGGAAATACCACCAGTGCCGAGATCAGCAGGGAGCCTACCAGATTCATGCCGAGAACGATGATCACTGCGATGATCACTGCGATGATCAGCTGATACCGTTCCGATGCAAGACCCGATGCCTTGGCGAAATCCTCATCAAATGTTACGGCAAAGAGCCTGTTATACATCAAAACGTATGTAAGGATCACCGCTACGGAAAGCACGATGCACACAGTAACCTCGGTCTTATTTAATGTCAGAATTGACATGGATCCAAACAGTGTACTGCACACGTCGCCCGATACATTGGCGGATGTGGCGAACACATTCATCAAAAGATAACCGATGGCCAGAGAGCTTACCGAAAGCATGGCGATCGCTGCATCTCCCTTTAAAGCGGCCTTCTTGCCCGGCCGAAGCAGAAAGATGGCTGTGGCTATGGTAACCGGCATCACCAGAAGCATGTTGTCGGTAAGTCCCACCACGGACGCCGCACACATTGCGCCGAACGCCACATGGGAAAGTCCGTCTCCGATAAAAGAAAATCTTTTTAACACCAGCGTAACTCCCAAAAGGGAAGAACAAAGTGCGACAAGCACGCCGACGATCAACGCATATCTTACAAAGGAATATTGAAAGTATAATTGCAGTTTCTCCATTACGCGCCTGCCTCCCTTCCGTCACCGGCAGAAAATGTTTCCGCGTACCGGCTGTTCTTGTATTCCTCAACAGTCCCGAAGAAGGAACCCTTCTTGCCGAGGAAGAGAATATGATCGGCATAGGTAAGAGCCGCTTCGATATCATGTGAAATCATGATCACGGTCACACCGGAATCGTTGATCTCCCTGATCAATCGGTAGAGATCCTCCGTCACCTTCGGATCCAGTCCCGCAACCGGCTCATCAAGAAGCATGATCTCTCTCGTCGCGCAAAGCGCCCGTGCCAGAAGCACACGCTGCTTCTGCCCACCGGACAGATTCCGGAAGGACGCATCCCGAAGTCCCCAGATATCCATCATCTCGATGGCTTCCTTCGCCTTCGCCTTCTCTTTTTTAGAATAGAATGGTCTGTGTCCCATGCCCGCCAATGTACCGGAAAGCACGATTTCCTTCACCGTTGCAGGGAAATCCTTTTGAATATCCGTCTGCTGCGGAATATACCCGATACCGGATTTCTCATTCTCCTCATAGGTGATGCTTCCTGCGATGGGCGGAATCAATCCGAGGATCGTCTTCATCAGTGTACTCTTTCCCGCACCGTTTTCTCCGACGATACACAGATAATCGCCCTTATGAACTTCAAACGTGATATGCTCGGCCACGACCTGACGGTCGTACCCCGTAGACAGATCTTCGATCTTCATGCAAAACTCCTTTTTTGCTGTAAATTGCAAATGATTTGCAAATGATAATACTCCACACCACCCTTCTTGTCAACCCAATTTTATTGACACGGAAAGCAAAACATATTATAAATATAAGAAAAAAAAGGAACGAATTTACCATGAAGATCATAGATATCTTAAACCAGCACACCATGTCCCTCTCATTCGAGGTTTTTCCGCCCAAGAAAGAAGACGCATTTGACAGTGTCAAGGAGGCGACCGAGGAGATTGCCGGATACCATCCCGCCTTTATGAGCGTAACCTACGGTGCCGGCGGCGGTACCAGCAGATACACTCTGGACATCGCCAAGAATATCAACGACCGCTTCGGTGTCCCGACCTTAGCACACCTGACCTGCGTATCTTCCGACAGAAAAACCGTGAAGGATCAGATTGCCGCGATCAAGGATGCGGGAATCAGAAATGTCATGGCCCTTCGCGGTGACTTGACGCCCGAGCTTGAGGCCACCGACAGAAGCAAGTGGGACTATCGCTATGCTGTGGAGCTGATCCGAGAATTAAAGGAAAGTGACTGTGACTTCTGCATCGGTGCGGCATGCTACCCCGAGGTGCATCCCGAAAGCGCCAACCAGAAGGAAGACCTACAGCACTTAAAAGAGAAGGTGGACGCAGGCGCTGATTTCTTGACCACACAGATGGTATTCGACAACAATCTGTTTTTTAACTTCTTATACAAGCTCCGTGAGACAGGCGTGACCGTACCGGTACTTCCCGGCATCATGCCCATCACCAACGCCAGACAGGTAGAGCGGGCCATCAAGCTCTCCGGTTCTTTCATGCCGCAGCGATTCAAGAGCATCGTTGACTACTTCGGCTCCGATCCGGAATCCATGAAGCAGGCTGGTATCGCCTACGCTACGGATCAGATCATCGATCTCTATGCGAATGGCATCACAAATGTACATGTATATTCCATGAACAAACCCGATGTGGCGAAAGCCATTTTAGACAACCTTTCGGCAATTTTAGGAAAGGATTTCAACCGATGATACATCTTGACGACTTATATCTCTCAGATCGTCAAACTGCATTTTACACCGAATACGACGCTCCTCCCGTCAGACGGGGGGAGATTCTTCGTTACAGCGGTATTCCCGCATCCTTCCTTGCGCCCACCGACTTAGGCCCGGATGGTTCCATCCTTCGGCTTCTTCGGGAGCGGTGTGCCCGCTGCGGCAAGGGATGCGATCTTTCTATGAATCAAGGTGCAACCGAGGATTGTCCGACAGACGGAGAAGATTTGGCACTCCGCGACTTGATCGACGAGATGCTTTCGATTTCCGCACCCCATTTTACCTATCGTATCATGTACCGACTGCTACGTCTCGACGGAGCCTGCGACAATCCGCAGGTGCGGGACAGACTTCTTCTGTCAGCCGATTTAAAAAAGAATCTCTCGGGTTGCGACAGCATCCTTTTGTTCGCTGCCACGGTAGGATCCGGCATTGACCGTTTCATCCGCAGATTTGAGCACACCGAACCCGCGAAAGCCCTGATCCTGCAGGCTGTCGGCGCAGAAAGAGTCGAAAGCCTCTGCGACAGGTTTAACAGCGACGTAACGAATGCGGCCACGGCAATCGGTCGAAAGACACATCCCCGTTTTTCACCGGGATACGGTGATCTGCCGCTTGACGTCCAGCCTCTGCTTCTTACAATGCTTGACGCAGAGCGACGGATCGGGATCACGCTCGGCAGCAACCTGCTGATGTCTCCGTCCAAATCCGTGACCGCGTTGATCGGACTTGAGACATCCAACTAAGGAGGAATCATCATGAACATCTTGGAATATATGAAAGACCATTTTGTATTTTTGGACGGCGGTATGGGTACCCTCCTGCAGGAAGCGGGTCTTGTTCCCGGCGAATACCCCGAGCGATGGAACATGTCCCATCCCGATGTCATCCAAAGGATCCACAGATCCTACTATGACGCCGGCACCAACGTTGTATTAACGAACACCTTTGGTGCCAACTGCCTCAAGTTTGAAGATGATGAGCTTGCTGAGATCGTCTCCGCAGCTTACGCAAATGCGGACGCCGCGAGAAAAACTTCCACCCGGGAAGGCGAGAAATTCGTAGCCTTAGACATCGGACCCCTGGGCCGACTCCTTGCGCCCTACGGTGATCTGGAATTTGAAGATGCCGTCGCCGCTTATGCCAAGACCATCCGTCTCGGCGTTGCCGCAGGCGTAGATCTGATCTTTATCGAGACCATGAACGACAGCTACGACACCAAAGCCGCACTGCTTGCCGCCAAGGAAAACAGTGATCTTCCGGTCTTTGTTTCCAACGCCTACGGAAGCGACGGAAAGCTGATGACGGGCGCTCGTCCCGCTGCTATGGTTGCCATGCTTGAGGGCATGCACGCGGATGCCATCGGCGCCAATTGTTCCCTGGGACCCAAGCAGCTGATCGATGTCATGAAGGAGTATCTCGCATACGCCTCCGTACCCGTTTTGATCAAGCCGAATGCGGGACTTCCCCGAAGCGAAGACGGCAAGACCGTCTACGATGTGCTCCCGGAGGAATTTGCCGAGGACATCAAGGAGCTTCTTACGCTCGGTGTACGCGTCACCGGCGGATGTTGCGGCACCACCCCGGATTATATCCGCGCCGTTACGGATATGGCACAGGAACTGACGCCTGTTCCCGTAACCGACAAGGGCAGATCACTGATCTCTTCCTACACGAAGGTTGTGGAATTCGGCCGGGATCCCATCCTGATCGGCGAACGCATCAACCCCACCGGAAAGAAAAGATTCAAGGAAGCCCTTCGGTCCAATGATATCGACTATATCCTCGGTGAAGGCTTAAAACAGCAGGATGCCGGCGTTCAGGTACTTGACG
>CAMOHF010000039.1 GCA_946614685.1 uncultured Clostridia bacterium
CTGACAATTTTACATGCGAACGATCTTCACGGACAACTTGCTTTTTCCGTGGAGGATGACTGCGTACTGCGGGGAGGCATCTCCCTTACCTCGGGTTACGTGAAGCGTACCCGCGAGCAGGAAGACGCGGTCTTTTTCGGTATCTGCGGAGATGTGCTTCAGGAGGACATCCTGGGTTCCGACTTCAAGGGTACGAACACGGTAAGCGTAATCAATTATGTGAAACCGGATGCTCTGTCACTCGGCAATCATGAGCTTGACTACGGTCTTGCACATTTGCTTACATTCAAAAGCTGCATCAACGCACCGACACTTTGCGCGAACATCATCGTAGAACATCTTGACCAGTCGCTTTTCACACCGAGTATGGTGTATGAGGCCGGCGGTATCCGCATGCTTTTGATCGGCGTGATTCCCAAGGCATTCTTAAACAAGATCATGTCCGACGAATTCTGCCGCACCATGCTTTCTTATAAGGATACCTACGATGCAATCCGTGAGGAGACGGCCAAACACGCCGGCGAGAGGATCGACCTGGTCGTACTGATGAGTCACTACGGCATCGAAGGAGACCGGATACTGGCAGAACAGCTGCCGGAGGATGTCCGCCTGGATCTGATCTTGGGCGGTCACTCGCATATCGATATGGATGAGGCCGAGGTGATCGGCAAGGTGATCACGGCACAGTCGTCCTACGGTACGACGCATATCGGACGATTCGATCTTGAGGTGGACACGGAGAAGGGCGGCATCGCCTCCTGGAAGTGGGAAAGAGTGCCTCTGACCGAGGAGACTTCCGAGTTTGATTACGGCGTGGATGATCTGGCAGACAGGATCGTCTTCGCAACCAAAAAGGAAACCAGCAATGCCAAACTGGCTTCCTTCGCGAAGCCTTATACACACAAGAGCAGGCTCTTGGAAACGGAGCTCGGCGACATCATCGCAGATGCATTTCTGGATCTCTATCACCCGGATATGGTGATCCTGCAGTCCGGCAGTTTAAGACGCGAGGAGGTCGGTGAGGATCTGATGGAGAAGGACCTGAAGGAACTCTACCCCTTTGATGACAGATTTATGCTGGTGGAACTTTCCGGACGTGAGATCAGAGACGGCTTTGACTATCTCTTCTCGCTGAAGCCGGATGGCTCCGTGATGAACGGCACCTTCCAGTACAGCAGGGGATTTAAACTGGTGGCGGATGCCACGGATTGCTGGAACAAGGGATGCCGCGTGGAAGAACTTACCCTAAACGGCAAGCCTTTCGAGGACGATAAGACCTACACGATCGGCGTCACCCTAAACTGTGCGAACAGTTTCTTCCGGTATTTTGCCATCACGCCGGACGAGAGCAGACGAAAGATCGCATCGTTTTCCACCTACAGCGATCTGGCCAGATGGTTTTTGAAACAGGATGCACCTGTCGCGGTACAGGAACCGGGCAGATTTATATTCAACAACTTTAACGGATGAAAGGAGAACCACATATGAAACTCTTACTTTACGCAGCGAAGATTTACGATCAGAAATCCTTTGACTTGGTAAAGGACAAATTTCCCGAGATTGAGATTGATTATATCGATCATGAGTTAGAGCCCCGCACAGCAGGGATTGCGAAGGGCTACGATGCGATCTGCGCATTTGTAAGTGCGGATGTCGGAGCCGAGACGCTCGAGATTCTTGCGGATGCAGGCGTGAAGACTGTGCTGATGCGTTGCGCAGGTTACAACAATGTGGATGTGGAGAAGGCAAAAGAACTCGGCATCGTTGTAAAGCGTGTTCCCGCTTACTCTCCCGAGTCCGTAGCAGAGCTTGCAATGGCACTTGCCATGGCAGTGAACAGACGTATCTACAAGGCTTACAACAAGGTACGTGAGAATGACTACACCCTGAAGGGACTCCGTGGCGTGATCTTCTACGGCAAGACCGCAGGTATCGTCGGAACCGGTAAGATCGGTGCGGCTATGGCCAGAATCTGCCGCGGTTTCGGCATGAAGGTCATTGCTTACGACGTATATGAGAATCCGGCTTTGAAGGAGTTCGTTGAGTATGTTTCTCTGGATGAACTCCTGTCACGAAGCGATCTGATCTCACTCCACTGCCCGCTGCTTGACTCCACCTATCATATGATCAATCTTGAGAACATCAAGAAGATGAAGGACGGTGTGATCCTTGTGAACACCTCCCGCGGTGCGCTGGTTGATACCGATGAGCTGATCGAAGGTATCCGTATGAAGAAGTTCCTCGGCGTCGGCCTCGACGTGTACGAGGAGGAGACGGGCAATGTCTACGAGGATCGTTCCGACGAGATCATGCCGCATTCCACAACCGCGCGTCTGATGTCCTTCCCGAATGTGATGATCACATCCCACCAGGGCTTTTACACGATGGAGGCACTTGCGTCTATCGCTGAGACAACCCTTCAGAATATGATGGACGCAGCAAACGGTACGGAGACGGGTAACGACGTAAAGTAAGCTTCGGAGGTACAAAGAAGTGAAGGTAAATGTGTATTACGGCGGAAGAGGTCTGATCGAGGACCCTTCACTGATCGTAATCGACAAGATGATCAAGGTCTTAGAGGAACTTCGCGTGGAAGTCGGACGCTACAATATGTACGAGGATAAGTCCGGCATCGCAACCCTCCCCAACACCTTAAAGGAGTGCGACGGCGTGATTCTTGCCACGAGTCTGGAGTGGTTCGGCATCGGCGGCAACATGCAGCAGTTCCTGGATATGTGCTGGCTGTACGGAGACAAGGAGAAGATCTCCGAACTCTACATGATGCCTGTGGTTGTGGCCACGGCCTACGGCGAGCAGGAGGCGGAGCTTTCCCTAAAGCGTGCGTGGGATGTGCTCGGAGGCATCTCTGTTTCCGGTATCGCGACCTACGTGGATTCCGCGGAGGTGCTCGAGAACAACAAAGCATACCTTGATTTTATAGAGAAGAAGGCGGAGGATCTCTACCGCTTCATCAACAAGAAGGCTGTGAGATTGCCGAATTCCAACACGGCGGTGAAGAACAATCTGATCAAGAAATCGGCCATCAATCTGACGCCGCAGGAGAGTGAGCAGCTCTCAAAATTTGTGGCGGATGACGGCTATGTGAAAAAGCAGAAAGAAGACATCGAAGAGCTTGCTGCCATGTTCAAGCAGATGCTCGGAGATGATGAAGAAAAGCCCGAGAAGGTCTACGAAGATGATCTGATCGAGGGCTTCTATACGCACTACGAGCCGGAGACAGGCTTTTCCGCAACCTATGTAATGATAATCTCCGACAAGAAGAAAAACCTCATCCTGACGGTAGGCGAGGATGTCAAATGTGCGTACGGAGAGGATCAGGATGCGGACGTGAAGCTCAAAGTAGACAGCAACCTTTTGGCCGACATACAGGCGGGCAAGATGACCTTCCAGAAGGGATTCATGTCCGGAGAGATTACGGCGAAGGGTAATTTCAAGACGCTTCGCATGCTTGACCAGATCTTCCGATTCAAGAAGTAAAGCGAGGATGTACCATGTCATACATGGCATTATACAGAAAATGGCGCCCTGACAGCTTCGAGGAAGTGAAGGGGCAGGAGCATATCGTTACAACCCTGAAGAATCAGGTGATGCACCAGAGAGTGGGACATGCGTATCTGTTCTGCGGTACCAGAGGTACCGGTAAGACGACGATCGCCAAACTGATGGCCAAAACCATCAACTGTGAGCATCCGGTGGACGGAAGTCCCTGCAACGAGTGCGAGAGCTGCAAGGCGATCGCACGCGGCAGTGCGATGAATGTCATCGAGATCGATGCTGCGTCCAACAATGGTGTCGACAACATTAGACAAATCAACAGCGCAGTACAGTATTCACCGTCGACGGGCAAGTACCTTGTCTATATCATCGACGAGGTCCATATGCTTTCTATGGGCGCATTCAATGCACTCCTAAAGACCCTGGAGGAACCGCCGGAGTACGTGGTATTTATCCTGGCGACGACGGAGGCGCACAAGGTGCCCGTGACCATCATGTCGAGGTGCCAGCGCTACGATTTCCGAAGGATCTCCATCGAGACCATCACGGATCGTCTGGCAGAACTTCTTTCGAGAGAGGGAATTCCCGCGACAAGAGAGGCGCTTACCTATGTGGCGCGTGCGGCGGACGGATCCATGCGAGATGCGTTAAGTATCCTGGATGAGTGCGTTGCATTTCATCTCGGCGAAGAACTCACCTACGAGATGGTGCTCGATACCATCGGCGCGGTGGATACGGACATCTATATCAGCCTTTTTTCCGCGATCCTTGCAAGGGATGTAGGGAAGGCAATCGGTATTGTGGATGACTGCATCTGGCAGGGTAAGGACCTGACGCAGATGATGACGGAGATGATCGGCTTCCTTCGGAATGTTCTCATGCTGAAGCTGACGCCGGATTTTGCGCTCGAGATGTCGAAGGAACAGACGGACAGACTTCGTGAGATCGGCACACAGGCCGACGAAGGCAAATTGATCGAATACATCCGGATCCTGGAGGAGGCGGCGGGCAAGATGTCCTACGCATCCGCAAAACGTGTCCTCTTCGAGGTTGCGATCATTAAACTCTGCAGTCCGCAGATGCGCGAGGATTACAGTTCCTTAGTGGAGAGGATCGAGCTTCTCGAAAAGAAGATCGAGGAGATCGGCACGGCACAGCCGAAGGTGGTCTATCGAAACGCACCCGCCGGTGAAGCGGAGGCGGAACTCTCCGAAGAGGATATGAGCCGCGAGATGATCCAAAGGATTCGCGACAAGTATCCCGAAGCCGATGCGGAAGAGATCTTAGCATATACGAAAGAATGGAAGAGTATCGCGGGAGACCTTACACCCACGGCACGAAACTGGCTGGATAAGGGCAGGGTTTCACCGGGCGAGAATGCAGCCGAGATCCTTCTCGTGTTTGAAAAGACACCGGAGACAGAGATGGCGATCGAGTACTTTGAGAAAACATCGGACGGAGAGAAAAGCCCGGCCATCGCGGACATCGAAGCCGCGATCGCAAAGCGGTATCAAAAGACGGTACATGTCGGTGTGCGCGTCATATCAGCACAGGAAAAACGATCGGAAGCGGGAAGTTATATCGATCTTTCCAAGATCAATTTTGATCATATAGAAATCAGAGACTAAAACGGAGGTACAACAAAGTGGCAAAGAGAGGCGGTTTTCCGGGAGGCATGATGCCCGGTAACATGAACAATCTGATGAAACAGGCACAGAAGATGCAGAAGCAGATGGAGGAGACGACCAAGGCGCTTGAGGAGAAGGAGTACGAAGCAACCGCAGGCGGTGGCGTTGTCAAGGTGAAGATCAACGGCAAGAAGGAGATCACCGAGGTTCATCTCGAGGAAGAGGTTGTGGACAAGGATGATATCGAGATGCTCGAGGATCTGATCATGGCAGCGGTCAATGAGGCCATTCGTATGCAGGTGGAAGACGAGCAGAGTCAGATGGGCAAGATCACCGGAGGTATGGGCGGTCTTGGTGGAGGTTTCCCGTTCTAATGGAGATATACGGAGATCAGGTAGGCAGGCTGATCGAAGAGCTGTCCGGACTGCCGGGTGTCGGTGGAAAGACAGCGCAGCGACTGGCCTTTCATATCATCAATATGCCGGAGGAGCGTGCGGAGAGTCTGGCTTCGGCAATCGTGGATGCCAGAAAGAACATCCGCTATTGCAAGAGCTGTTACACGATCACGGATCGTGAACTGTGTCCGATCTGTGCGTCCGCAAAGCGTGACCGAAAGACCATCATGGTCGTGGAAACGCCGCGGGATCTGGCGGCTTACGAGCGCACCGGGCGGTTCACGGGGGTGTACCATGTATTACATGGCGTGATCAATCCGGCACTCGGGATCGGCGTCGGAGACATCCGGCTGAAGGAGCTGATTGAGCGCCTTTCCAGGGAAGATGTGGAAGAACTGATCATAGCAACGAATTCCAGCGTGGAGGGAGAAGCTACGGCGATGTACATATCCAAGCTTGTGAAGCCTTCGGGCATCAAGACCAGCAGGATCGCAAGCGGGGTGCCGGTAGGCGGCGATCTTGAGTGCATCGATGAGGTTACGCTTCTTCGCGCTTTAGAGGGCAGGGTAGAACTTTAAATCAATATGGCAGGAGGTATGGTTATGAAACGAATCGGTATGTTGACAAGCGGCGGTGACTGTCAGGCCTTAAACGCAACTATGCGCGGTGTGGTAAAAGGTCTGTGCACATGCTTCAAGGACATTGAGATCTACGGATTCCTTGAGGGATACAAGGGACTCATTTACGGAAACTACAAGAAGCTTTCCGCAGAGGATTTCTCCGGTATCATCACCAGAGGCGGTACGATCCTCGGAAGTTCCAGAACACCGTTTAAGGAATTGGACAATCCTACGCCGGACGGACTTGACAAGGTAAAGTCCATGAAGGAGACTTACAAGAAACTGAAGCTGGACTGCCTGGTCGTACTCGGCGGTAACGGTTCCCAGAAGACGGCCAACCGCCTGTCGGAGGAAGGATTAAATGTGGTGGGATGTCCGAAGACCATCGACAACGACATCTGGGGCACGGATATGACCTTCGGTTTCCAGAGTGCCGTGGATATCGCAACCGAGTGCATCGACTGCATTCACACGACGGCGGCGTCACACAACCGTATCTTCATCGTAGAGGTTATGGGACACAAGGTGGGCTGGATCACGCTCCACGCAGGTATCGCTTCCGGTGCGGATGTCATCCTGATTCCCGAGATTCCCTACGACATCAAGAAGGTTTGGAAGGCACTCGAGCATCGTTCCAAGCAGGGCAAAGGCTTCTCCATCCTCGCGGTAGCGGAGGGTGCGATCTCCAAGGAAGTTGCGAAGCTTCCCAAGAAGGAGAGAAAGGCAGCCATTGCTGAAGCATCTGCAAAATATCCTTCCGTAGCTTACGAGCTTGTAGATAAATTAAAGAAATTCACCGACGCGGACATCCGTGTTACGGTTCCGGGACATACCCAGCGAGGCGGAAGCCCCGTGCCTTATGACCGCGTGATCTCCAGTCTGTTCGGCGCAAAGGCTGCCGAACTGATCAAGGATGAGAAGTACGGTCAGCTGGTAGTTATGAAGAATAACGAGGTGACATCCATTCCTCTTGCAGAGTCAGCCGGCAAACTGAAATACGTATCACCGGATGACAGCATTGTGAAAAACGCCAAGATGCTTGGCATATCATTTGGAGACGAATAGCAGGATATGCGATTTTTACGATCGAGACTTTTGAAGGTGGTGGTGTTCATCGCGGTAGCGGTGGGCACTGCCCTTTTCGTGAATCACTTAAATAATGCAGGTTATGAAAAGGCAACCCAGGAGATGAACGAGGCAACGCTTCCCCTGGTTTTTTGCAGTGTGGACGGAACCGTAGTCAACCGTCTGGTGGGCTATACCCAGACTATGAACACGGGTCTGATGCGTGA
This sequence comes from uncultured Clostridia bacterium, assembly GCA_946614685.1. GTDB lineage: Bacteria > Bacillota > Clostridia > Lachnospirales > Lachnospiraceae > Coprococcus_C. The sequence continues at coordinate 7,452 of CAMOHF010000039.1, forward strand.
GTCGGTGGTGCCCATCAACAAGGATTACGGTGTGGATCTGTTGCTTTCGGACGAGAGCGGCTACGCGGATTCCTGCTCCTACGAGCTTCGAAACATTGCGGGAGACTCGCTGATCGAGCGCGGTGACCTGGATGTGGTCGAGCAGAAGGATCCCTACGATGCTTATCAGGTCCGTTTTCGTATGGACCTTGAGTCTAACACCGAGTACATGCTTGTCTTCATCCTTCACCACGGAAAGCAGGATGTGCGCTACTACACCAGAGTCGTGAAACTCGAGGAAGCTTATGTACCCGATATGACGTCCTATGCGGTGGAATTCCACAACGCCTGCTTTGAGAAGAAGGTGGATCCCGAGAAGGGAAACCTTGCGTATAACACGCTCGAAGCGCCCATCGGCGGAACGTCGGATACGCTTGCGCACGTGGATCTGCATTCCAATTATGATACCGTAAGCTTCGGCGGACTGGCACTTTCACCCGTAACGCCCATCGTTCCCACGGTGCAGGAGCTGGAGTCGGACTACGCGGTGATCAAGATCGCATATATTGTCGAATACTTAAAGGACGGCATCAGCCATTTCTACCGCGTGGAGGAATTCTATACGGAGAATTTCAATAAGAGCAGCCGGACGGTGGAACTGCTTGCTTTTGACCGGTACATTGACAGCTTCTTTGACGAAAACTATATGAGTGCGGAGCGCAATGCGGCCTGCCTCGGTATCTGCAAGGATCCCGCCATCGAACGTGCCAGCGCCGGCAACGACAGAAAACTTGCCTTCGCGAAGGAGGGTGAACTCTGGTACTACGACTATGCCGAGGACAGCCTTTCCATGGTCTTTTCCTTCGCAAGGGGAAGCTTCAAGGATGTTCGGACCGTGAATCCGAATGTCGGCATCAACATTGTCGATATGGACGATG
>CAMOHF010000040.1 GCA_946614685.1 uncultured Clostridia bacterium
GCCACCTCTGGGATGTCATCCCCTGAAAGTCCCTGAGGGTATCCCTTGCCGTCGTAGCGTTCACGGTGATAGCGCGCACCGTCGCTTAGGTTCGGAACCTCACTGATCATGGCAAGCAGATCTCCGCCAAGTACGGTATGCGAGCGCATCAGTTCCCGCTCTTCCTCCGTCAGCTCCGTCTCCTTCACCACAAGTTCGTCCGGAAGCTCCAGCTTGCCGATGTCGTGCAGCATCGCGGTGAAATACACCCTGTCGCAGGTCCGCTCGTCCATACCGTTTCGACTTGCCATCTCTCTGGCGTAAGTCGCCACGCGCCTGGAGTGCCCCGGCGTGATCCTGTCCTTGCTGTCGATGATGGTGGAAATCATCGTCGCCGTCTGGTCGAAGAGTCTCCGCATCACCTGCTGCTGTTCCTTCAGACGTTCGAGCTCGGTCCGGTTCGCGCGCTCCACCGTCTTGTTCATCTCAACCAAAGCAAAGATATACAGAAGCACCGACATACCTACGATCGTCATATTGATGAAGGAGATGCCGTAGAAGAATACCTGCAAAAAACACGCGGCCACGGGCACGACCGTAAAAAGCATGATCGAGACAAAGAGAAGATTTGCGATCCGCTTTCTGTACTGTACCGTCACAGAGATCTGCATGATCATCACGATCAGAGGAAAGACATAGCACAGGATAAATCCCGATCCTCTCTGATACTGGTTTTGCGCATCAAATGTATAGTAAAGCCCGGTAAACTGCGACAGGATCAGCATGATCCAGCCGATGGTCACCATAAATTCCGCCGTGATCAGCCGCCTGGGCGTAGCTTCAAGCCCCATCTCCTTCTTCGCCACATCCGACAGATAGAGGTTCATGGCGTGTACCTCGGCCAGTGTCAGAAAGTACACCAGGAAGTTGGTAATCCTGACCACCCAATAACCTTCGGGTGTGGTATTGCCGCGGTAGAGATATGCAAGCCGGTCAGCTAAAAGGAGGATGCAGGATGCTACCTCCATGTAGACAAGCGACAATCTGCGCCTCTTCGGAAGCACCTTGGAAATTGCAGCAAATACGGCGGTGATGGCGCAGATGCCCGAAAGCACCAGCATGATATTTAATTGATGTCTCCTGATCAGTTCCATAGTTTCTCACCTTGTATCCTGTTCCGCGTTCGCGCTTTCCTCGCGATATTTCGCAAGCACTCGCTCCACCTCGGGAAGCGACTCCATAAAGACCTCCACGCACTTCGGATCGAACTGCGTGCCGACGCCGTCCTGTATGATCTTTATGGCCTCCTCGATGGAAAAGGGCGGCTTGTAGACGCGGGGTGAAGTAAGCGCGTCAAATACATCGGCAACCGCCATGATACGCGCGGAAAGCGGGATCACCTGTCCGTGCAGTCCCTCGGGGTATCCCTTGCCGTCCCAGCGCTCGTGGTGGTAGGCCGCCATATTTCTCGCCTCGGTCAGGTAGCTCTCGCCGCCAACCGTCTCGATGGCATTCTCTAAAATCTTCTTACCTGCGATGGTATGTGTCTTCATAATGGCAAATTCGTCTTCCGTCAGTCGGCCCGGCTTTTGGAGCACGGCATCCGGAACGTTGATCTTTCCGATATCGTGAAGCGGCGCGGACATCTCCACGTCATGCATGTACTTATCCGTAAGCTTCTCGGCATAGTAGCCTCTTCTCTTTAAGCCGTCGACGATAATGCGCACATAGGCCGCAGTCTTTTGAATATGTGCTCCCGTGTCCGAGTCGCGGTTCTCGACTAAGTCCGCCATGGTAATGATCAGTCCGGCCTGCATCTTTTCATTTGCATCCGCAAGCATACGGATGCTGCGCATCTGCTCCGTGGTGGAAACCGCCATCTCGCAGACCGATCGATACAGTCGCTCGAGTTCGTCGTTCGTCCGGATATCCAGTTTCTGAAGGCGCTTGACACTCTCGTCGAGGCGTTCCTGATCGTCAATGTTCTTTAAGTAGTCGTTGATCGCATTCTCCAGGCTGCCGAGCGGGTATACAAGGAAGCGGTCTCCCAGCCAGATACAGCCTGCCAGAAAGAGGGCCAGCGTTCCGAAGAAGACCAGGATGGATTTGATGGTATAGTTTTTCGAGAAGACCGCATCGGGATTCATACGCGCGCCCACGATACCGAGCAGGAAATTCATCGCCAGAATACCGGTCAAAAGCGCAAGGATGATCCTGCCCCGGAGCGATCTTGCGTTTCCTCGTATATGGGAGTTGATCTTCTCCATATCCTCCGCGGAAAGCGGCGCCTGCTTCCACCCGCCGTACCGGAGGCCGTTTCTGCTCTCCGGAGACATGAACAGATGGATCATCAGCGCGACCAAAACCGAGATACCCTTGTCCACCAAATTGATCCCGAGAAAGACAAAAACGCTGATCACGAAATAGTACTTTTTATGATCCCCAACCAGAATTGCCGCGGAATCGGCCACGTAGTCAAGTCCCGCTTTCCCGAAGAGCATCCACTGGATCAGGATCGAGAGCACGCCGCTTATGATGGTGACAAGAAAGATCAGATTCACCTTGCCCGCCATCGTGCGGCATCTGTCCTTCTCGCCGAACCAGTCCGTCACAAAGGCGATCAGCACGCCGACCAAAGAAAAGTAGAGTGAATTCGGATTGAAGGCCCAGCATACCAGATTGGTGAGCACCGCCGTGGTGATACCCGGAAAGAGTCCGCCCGTGTAAGCTGCGAAGACGGTACCGATGGTATCAAAGTAAAACGGAAGCTTCATGCGGGATGCCACGTAGTTAAAGGCCACGTTCACCGCAACACAGACTAGGATCATCCATGCGCGGTAGATACCGTGTTTATCTATTTTTCGGATGGGGAGATTCATACGGGATACTCCTTTTCAACAGTATGACAAAATACCCCGCAACGTCCGTCGCGGGGTTTTGCTTATATACTACATCATATGGTCGATCATCTTGAGGAGCTCGTTCTTGAACTCTTCCGACTTGGCTTCGGCATCTTCCAGGCTGCTTCCCACGATACCGTAGTAGAACTTGATCTTCGGCTCAGTACCGGAAGGTCTGACACAGAGCCAGGTTCCGTCTTCCATCTCGTAGTAAACCACGTTGGACTTCGGAAGCTGTGTCGGAAGAACCGCATTGTTCTTCATATTGATGGCAGTATCGTTGTCGTAGTTTCTTGCCCAGGTTACGGGACGGCCTGCAATCTCCTTCGGCGTGTTCGCCTTCAGCTGGTCCATAATGGACTTGATCTTCTCGCCACCCTCAATGCCCTTCATGGTGAGGGTTTCGATCTTGTCCACATGATAGCCGTACTTCTCGTAGATATCGATCATCGCATCCCAAAGGGTCTTGCCCAAGGAGCGATAGTAAGCCGCAGCCTCGCACAGTGCCATCGTCGCAACGATCGCATCCTTGTCTCTTGCATGTGTACCGATCAGGCAACCGTAACTCTCCTCGAAGCCGAAGAGAAAGGTGCCGTGACCCTTCTGCTCGAACTCGAGCATCTTCTGTCCGATATACTTAAATCCGGTCAGAACCTCGATCAGTTCCACACCGTACTCTTTCGCCATACCGTCTACCAAATTCGTCGTAACGATAGACTTGATCAGCGCGCCGTCCTCGGGGATACCGCGGGTAGCCTTGATCTGAGACAGCTCGTACTCCGCAAGCAGACTTCCGGACATGTTGCCGGTAAGCGCATGGTACTCGCCCTCCTTGTCCTTCACATAGACGCCGAGTCTGTCCGCGTCGGGATCTGTGGCAAGCACAAGATCCGCATCCTGCTTCTTCGCAAGTGCGAGTGCAAGTTCAAATGCCTCTGCTGCCTCGGGATTCGGATAGGATACCGTCGGGAAATTGCCGTCGGGAAGCTCCTGCTCGGGTACGACCATCACATGCTCGAAGCCGATCTCTCGAAGGATCCTTCTGGCGGGGATGTTGCCGGTGCCGTGAAGCGGTGTATATACGACTTTGATATCCTTGCCGTACTTGTCGATGCAATCCTGGTGGATCACAAGTTTCTTAAGTTCTGCCATGTAGGCGTCATCCACTTCCTTGCCGATGATCTCATAGAGACCTTCGTGGATGGCTTCCTGCTTGGGCATGGTACGCGCATCCTGCACGGTGATGGACTTCACTTCGCGCATGATACCTGCATCATGGGGCGGGGTGATCTGCGCGCCGTCCTCCCAGTACACCTTGTAACCGTTGTACTCGGCAGGGTTGTGGCTTGCGGTGATATTGATGCCCGCAACACAGTTTAAGTAGCGGACAGCGAAGGAAAGCTCCGGTGTCGGGCGCAGGGACTCAAAGACATAAGCCTTGATGCCGTTCGCTGCGAGGCAAAGTGCTGCCACATCCGCGAATTCCGGAGAACATCTTCTGGAGTCGAAGGCGATGGCGACGCCGCGGGACTGCTTCTTTCTGTGGATGATATAGTTCGCAAGACCCTGGGTTGCCTTCGCAACCACGTAGTCGTTCATGCGGTTGATGCCGGCACCGATAATGCCGCGAAGTCCGGCGGTACCGAATTCGAGATCCGCGTAGAAACGCTCCTTGATCTCCTTCTCATCATCCTTTATGGCCAGAAGTTCCTGTCTGGTCTCCTCGCTGAAGAAGGGGTTGGTCACCCACTCTTCATAAATCTTCCTGTAATCCATGATGTGCCTCCTCTTTCCTCTAATTCGGATCTAATTTCGTAAGCTCGGGATAGGAAAATTCCTGATCCTTGCCGTCATCCAATGATTGCACGGTGTAGCTCTTGATGATATACCCGGATTTATATAGGGTGATGGTATGCGTGCCCACCACCTTGTCGATGGTCACTGGCGCGTCGCCGACATAGTCGCCGTCCACATATACCCCGGCACCCTTGGGGGTGCTTACTTTAAATTTGTTCTCGGTCACCTTGCCGGTGCCCTCGATCTCCTCCGTCGATGCACGCGTCGCCGGCGTGTCCGTCGCTGATCTTGTGGTCACCCTTGTCGTCGCGGCGGTGGTGGCTTCCGTGGTGGAATCCGTATCCGTCGCCTTCGCGTCGGGATCCTCTGTAAGACGGATCTTGATCTCCTTCCAATCCTTGTCGATGGTAAACTGTCCGCGCTTGGGCTTGTAGCCCTTCGCCGATACCGAAAGGTTGTAGGTGCCGTAGAGATTCGTATAAGTCTCTCCGTAGACATCCTCCCCCGCCACCGTGATGGTGACATCCTTCGCGTCCTTCGGTTCGAGCACGAAGGAAACGGTGCCCGAAGGGATCGCTATGGAAGACAGATCCACCGCAATCTCCGTGTCTTTTTTCACACGGACCTGCTTGGTGTTGCTGTAGCCGGATTTGTTGATGCGCAGGAGATAATCTCCCTCCTCTACGGGGATCAGCATATCCGCCGTCACGGGAACGATGACATCGTATCCGATCTCGACCATCCCGCCGATATAAGAATCCTGATTCAAGAGCCTGACGTATCCGTGTCCGGTGGTCACGGCTACCGAAACCAGTTTGTTGTTAAAGATCCAAAGTGTCACCTCATCCTCGGTAGACACCTCGTTTAAGCTGATGCGCTTGCCCTCGTCGTAGGCGGAAGCCTTCGACCAGAGTTTCACGGTCGTGCCCTTGTAGCAGGCCTTCTCCTCGTCCGGACTGACGCTAAATTTCTTGACCTCGCGAAGCACGGTGGTCTTGCTGTTTAATTGCATGGATACCATCTTGTCCGTATCGGAGTAATAGACAATATCCACCACGGCGCCGGAGGCAATCTTGTCGATGGTGATCATGCTGCCATAGGTATCCGTAACCGATACGCCGCCATGATAGTAGAGCCGCATATCCTTGTCCGTCATACAGTCGATGACATTGATATAGCCGGCTTCGATATTCATCTCGGAGATCACCGCAGTGACGGAAACCTCCGTCCGCTCCTGCTTCGTCTCTTCCGTATCCTGATACACTTTCACGCCGCCCTTGTCGCCCTTGCAGCCGACAAGAAAGAGCAGGATCAGGGTGATCCAAATAAGGGATTTCTTTTGTTTCATGCTATTATACCCAAAATCATGTCAAATGTGAAGATATTTTATAAGTGCTTCACGATTGTTGTCTTCCGGATGATCAAGCACATGCGTAAGAAGTTTGTCGAGCATTCTGCCAAGCCCCGGTCCCGCCGGCACGCCCATCTCCATCAGGTCGCGTCCGGAAAGCGCCAGTTCCTTTAAAGAAAGGCAGTCTCCGCGGCTCGTCACCGCCTGATACAGCTCCTCGAGTTTCTCGAGATAAGCGCGGCGCTCGTCCAGCCGATAGCTGCTCTGTCCGGCCATATCGGCCCTTCGAAGCTTCATATAATCCGGAAAATCCTCTGTTCCGAATTTGGCAAGGAAGTGTCTCATACCCTTCTCCGTATCACCGATGTCGTAATCGTGATAGCGAACCAGGCGTTCCACCTTCCTGATGGTTTCGTTATCGAATTTCAGACGGCGCAGGATCTTCACCGCTTCCCTGGTGCCGATCTGCGGATGCCCGTAGAAGTGATCGATGCCCTTCTCGTCCGTCGTGTGACAGGCGGGCTTCGCCACATCATGTAAGAGCGCCGCGTAGCGAAGATGTACCTCGGGAGGCACGGCCTCTACTACGTGGATCGTATGCTCCCCCACCGAATAACAGTGGTAGGGATTGTTCTGTTCCTGCTCCATCATGCGGTCAAACTCCGGAAGCACCACGCCGGTGATCCCGAGCTTATAGGCCTCGCGGATCCGGCCCGGATAATCGGAGGTGAGCAGTTTCGTAAGCTCCTCGCGGATCCTCTCAGCGGAGACAAAGGCCAGGTCCAACACATGTGTCCGGATGGCCATGCGCGTATCGTCCTCGATGACAAAGTCAAGCTTCGCCGCAAATCTGACCGCGCGCAGCACGCGAAGCGCATCCTCGGAGAATCGCTCCTCGGGATTCCCCACACAGCGGATCACGCCGTCGGTAAGATCCTTCTGTCCGCCGTAGATATCCACGAGTCCGTCCTCGTGGTTATACGCCATGGCGTTGATCGAAAAATCCCGTCTCGCCAGGTCCTCTGACAGAGCGCCGGTAAATGTCACGGCCTTCGGGCGTCTGTGATCCTCGTAGACGCCGTCTAACCGGTAAGTCGTCACTTCAAAATCGTAGGGCAGTTCGCCCAGTGTCACGGACTTCGGTACAAGCACCGTCACCGTGCCGTGCTGGATCCCGGTGTCGATCGTCTTGCCAAACAGACGCTTCACCTGCTCGGGTCTGGCGTTCGTTGTGATATCCCAGTCATGCGGCCGAAGCCCGAGCACGGCATCGCGCACACATCCGCCGACGATATAGGCCTCGAATCCGGCCTGCTTCAGCGTATCAATGATGTAATTGGCGCCGCGTGGCATCTCTATCTGCATGACTGACCTTTCATTTCTATATTAGTAAGCTCTTCCGAAGTATACCATCTTCTTCGCGGGCTTTCCGCAGTATACGCAGGTATCTGCGATGTGCTCCTGTGCGAAGGGCATACATCTTGTAGTGGCGCCGGTCTCCTCCTTGATGGCATCCTCACATGCCTGATCGCCGCACCACATGCCGCGGATAAATCCGGGCTTGTTCTCGATCGTATCCTTGAATTCATCCCATGAAGTTGCGTCATAGGTGTGTGAATCTCTGTGTGCAAGTGCCTTCTCGTACATATCCTTCTGGATCGTCTCAAGCAGCTCGCCAATCTTTGCCGAAAGCTCGGTAAGCGCTACCGTGATCTTCTCTCCCGTATCGCGGCGGACAACCAAAGCCTGTCCCGCCTCGATATCTCTCGGTCCGATCTCCACACGGAGAGGTATGCCTCGCATCTCCTGCTCGGCAAATTTGTATCCGGGGCTCTTGTCCGTCTTGTCGACCTTCACTCTGTAGTCGGCCGCAAGCATCGCGCGAAGTTCCTCCGCCTTCTCGAGTACCCCTTCCTTCTTCTGCATGATGGGCACGATCATCACCTGTGTGGGCGCAACTCTGGGAGGGAGCTTTAAGCCGCTCTCATCGCCGTGTACCATGATGATGGCACCGATCAGTCTGGTGGTCACACCCCAGGATGTCTGATGTACATACTGAAGCTTGTTGTCTTTGTCCTGATACTGGATACCGAAAGCCTTCGCAAATCCGTCGCCGAAGTTGTGGCTGGTACCGGACTGCAGTGCCTTGCCGTCGT
>CAMOHF010000041.1 GCA_946614685.1 uncultured Clostridia bacterium
AAAGAACCGGCACCACCCGAACGGGCGGCAAGGATTTTACCAGCGACGGCTATGTGGTACCGGGATCCGGAAGACTCAATGCACTTCTTGAACGACTCGAGACAGGAGATGACCTCACCGATGAGTTTAAGAAGCAATATACAACGGATGCCGAGTATACTTCTGCCTTAAAAGAAGCAATTCAGAGCTGCGGAGACAGCTATTACAAGTACGCCAACCGTGTGACACAGAGGGACAATACCGTGCTCGGCGGCATGATGTACGATGATATGCAGTACATTTTGAACAATGCAGAATCAGCGGTCGGGGCCGATGGAACCGTTAACGCGAACTACGACAGATATATTCGCAGGTACTCGAATCTGAAGAGCATCAAGAGTGACGTGATCGTCAATCGCAGCGAGGAAACGGAACTGCTGCAGTCCGTCCTGATCAACGCAGTGGAAGCAGACTATGAAGACGCACTTTACACCGGACCTTCCGCCAACTATTTCGATGCGGTGTCCAAGGAACAGCCCGAGGAAGTGTCCAACAACTTCCTTGATGATCAAAAGTCCGATTTAAACGGACGCCTCGCAGAGTATGAATTTGTGATCGCGGCTTATGTTTCAAGACTTCCCATCGGTGCGAGGGTTTCTTACATCGACAGGATGATCAACCGTGCCGAGGGATTTCGGACTTCCATTCCCGATACGGAATTCGCGGGCAGAGCGAATACATCCGTGGATGAGCTGATCGACTGGCTGAACGACCTGAAGAAGAAGGCGCTCGGAGGAAGTACGGGAAACGCCGAGTTGGACGCCTTGGAGAGTCAGAGAGCAGCCTTTGAGGAAGGTTATCTAAACGCAATTGATAACGGAGATTTTGAAGCGGCCGAGAATTATAAGAATCAGTTGGATGAATTAAATGCCAAGATCAAGAAGATCAAAGACGGCGCTATGGATGACTTCATAAACGGCAGCGGATCCTTTGCATCGGATGCGGCAGGACTTCTCGGTGGTACACCTACGGCATTGGGCGAGGAGATCCGAAAGAAGGCTGCGGGAGATATCAAAGACGGTGATATGAGCCGGATGGGCGATTATATCAGCGCACTCGGAGATATCGGAGATACCGCTTCTCTGCTGAAACTAGAGAAGATGCTCGAGGAAGCGGGTGCCGGAAAAGATATTTTAAACCAGATCGGAGATGCGAAGAAGAAAGCAGCGGACGGCGGCTTGAACAAGCGGACCGGAAGAGCGTCCGCAGGCACACCTCAAAGCGGTATCAATGTGAACGGATACGGTTCAAGGACCGATCCGGCTTACGATAAGTATAACGATGCGCTTTCCAAGATCATGGGCAAGGATTTTGACAGCATGAGCGATCTTGAGAAGATGATGGCAGCCCTGGCACTTTTGAAGTACGCGTTGGCGAACGGCGACAGTCTTGCGTTAAAACTTGCACTTCTTCTCTTTGCGGAACTACTTGAAAGCGGCAACCCTTTCATCTATCAGCAATATGCCGACGGAAAGGATCTTGAATATGTGAATCTTGCGGCGGTGGACCGCTGCAGAGAGTATACGGGCTTCCGCTACGTTCACAAGAACGGAAGCGAGGCGATGAGTCAGACACAGGGAAGCGCAAGCTATCTCTTTACCGTAGGCGGTGCTTCCGTTGTGAAGTCCGACGGCTCAAGGGACACCTTAAGCGCATTTGCAGCAGAGCAGACCGACAAGACCATCGACGCCACGGAAACAGTGAAGTATCCATACATTGTAACAACCGACAGCGAGCATTATCTCAAGGTGAGCGGTTTCTACATTCCCGATACGGAGTATGCGGTATTGGTTCCCGAGGATATCGGGGCGCTCATTGATTCCATGGTGGAAGATCTTGAAGATACTTTATAAAAATCTTTTCTTAGTGACTGTTTCGTGACTATGTGTGATGTAAGATAACAAAAAACAAGAAAGGAAACTCTTATGGCTGATTATCCTATTATTGCGGATGTAAGTGCATATATCGTAAGGACGCTCCGCCAGAAGATGTGCCCGGAACCGATCCCGTCTCCGAACAATATCGAGATCTCGTCTCCGGCGTCTCAGGACGTAGACTACATCTTGGGCCTGTATCTGTATGATATTCGCGAAGAAAATGATGTCACCAGAAACCCGGTTATGGGGCGTGGCAAACTGCAATTATCAGTGCCGCCAAAACCGTATAGTCTCTACTATATGGTATTTATCAACGGATCCTCCCAGATGGGACTCAAGGCTCCGGATATACAAAAAATCGTCGGGCGCGTGGCGCAGATCATCAACGACAACGCGTCGGTGTACCCGAACGAGCTGCAATCCTGGCTGGAAGCAGAAGAACCTCCGATTGTACTGTCTCAGGCGAAGATAAGTCTGGAGGAAAAAGTAAGGGTGTGGAGTGCGATCAACAAGCCATATCAGATCAGCCTCTTTTACAAGGCGGCACCCGTATTCTTATCCAGCGAGGTAGTGATCAAGACACCGAGAGTTACGGAAGCAACTTTCAGTGTCCATGTACCAAAAGAAGGGGGGGAACAGTAAGTTTTGGAAAACGGCGCTGTGATCCGACGCAGGCTGGATTTGCTGATCCGGCTCATAGACACGACGACGGGACTGGCTGTATCCTCGCAGAGCGTAGTTTTCAAGAAGGACGGAAAAGTACTTCCGGTTCGTCAGAAGGGCGAAGGCAACTATATCTTTATCGATATAGGCAGAGAGAATTCTTTCATGGAGCTTTCGGCTTACGGTTACGATCCGCAGGTGATTACCCTCGACTATGAAACGCTCGATCCAAACCTTCCATCCATCGATGTATTCCTGATACCGTCAGAGAATACACCACAGGTAAGAAGTCTTACCGGAAAGGTACGTGGACTTACATCCGTTGAGGCGGTGCAACTTGGCAAACCGGTTTGCAGCATCAGTGAATTTGAACCAAAAGACAACCGTATGACGCTCTTCCTGCCGAACAAGCGCATGAACATGGAAGACGGACATTACGGGCTCCTGCATGAGGAGAAGGGGTATGAGCACTTTGTCGTCAAAGAGCAAAGAAGCCCTGTATCCGTAATCCTTACGGAACCTCTTGCGGAGGAATTCGCCGTGAACTCGCCCATTGCCCAAGTGGTATTCGGGCATGTGGACGAAAAAGGGAATTACACCCTTCGCGTTCTTGATTCGGCGGAACACCCCAAATATCTGGTTCGCTTTACCACAGCGGACGGCGACAGATATAAGGTGTATGATTTCGGCAGCGATCCGCCTGTCGAGATCAAAAAATAACAGACTATAGGAGGCAATTATGGGACAAGTGGTAACATCCGGCGCAACACTCGCATGCTCCTTCGGCGCAGGCGTCGGTACCTTGAATGTGACCAGTCAGCAGACCGTTCTCTGTGACGGAAAGCCGGTCGCAACAATTCAGGACGGACAGGCGATGACCAATATCACACCCTTCGGAATGTGTACATCCCTTGCGAATCCACAGGTTGCAGCGGCAACCGCAGCGGCTTTGGGCGTCTTAACCCCGCAACCCTGCGTGCCACAGACGACAGGTACCTGGATTCCGGCACAGACCACCGCCTTATGCGATGGAAAACCCTGCCTCACCAATGACTGCAAGACCGTATGCGCTTATGCGGGCAATATCAGCATAACCGCACCCGGGCAGTTTAAAACAAGCATTAGCTAAATACGAAAGGAGACCACAAATGGCTGAGTATTTTTCACCGGGCGTATACGTAGAGGAGTATGACAATACTCCGCGTAGCATAGAGGGCGTCGGCACCAGCGTTGCAGGCTTTATCGGCTTTGCAGAGAAAGGTGCTACCGTAGGCGCACCCGCCCTTGTAACAAACTTTAAGAGCTTCACAAAGCAGTTCGGCGGATTCTTATCCGAGTATACCCACGGAGCATACCGCTTCCTCGCAAACAGCGTAGAGCAGTTCTTCGCAAACGGTGGTACACGCTGCTACGTAAGCCGTGTCATTCCGACCGATGCAACCAAGGCAAAGAAGAAGATGGGTGTACTTACACTCACCGCTGCCAATGAAGGTAAGTGGGGCAACCGTATTCAGGTAAGCCTTTCCACAGTGACCAAGCGTAAGATGCAGCTGATCGCCAAGTCCGGCGACACCGCATTCGTTGCAAAGAGCGTTGACGGCTTCCGTGAGGGAGATGTCGTAACATTCAACGGCGAGTACAATCGTATCGCTTCCATCTACGATCAGACCGTAACCTTTGAGAACAAGTTCAAGGGCGATGTGGTAGATGAGGCAGTGATCCCCAAGAAGCTCGTATACCTCGTAACATTCAATGCACAGATCCGTTTCAACGATGATGTAGAGAACTACACAGATCTGTCCTTCAATATCAACTCTCCTTCCTTCATCGGAAGCAAGCTTTCCGCAAGTGATCTTGTAACCGCTGAGGTTGCACAGGTTAAGGAGATCGGAAACCCTGTTGAGGCAATTCTCGGAAAGGGTGTTACAGACGGCATGTTCGCACTTGAGGGTGGTTCCGACGGATCCATCAGCAAGGTAAATGCAGGCACATTCATCGGTGTGGATGACGGCCCCGGCAAGCGTACCGGTATCCAGTCCTTCCTCGAGAATGATGCAGTCAGCATGATCGCAATCCCCGGTGTAACCATCCCCGAGGTAACCGTAGCACTTGTTGCTCATTGCGAGAACTTAAGAAATCGTTTTGCGGTACTTGATATGCCCGCTGACGCAAGCAAGACGGATGATTTGATCGAGTACAGAAACATCATTGATTCCACCTATGCCGCTATGTATCATCCTTGGATCCAGATCTTCGACAGAAGTGCAGGAAAGCCCGACTTCATCCCGCCTTCAGGTGCAGTGATGGGTGTATACTCCAGAACAGACATCAACCGCGGTGTTCACAAGGCACCTGCAAATGAGGCTGTATTCTGTACAGGCCTTAAGGTGAACTACACCAAGGAAGAGCAGGATATCTTAAATCCCGAGGGCATCAACCTGATCAGAAATATCCCGGGACAGGGCATCCGCATCTGGGGCGCAAGAACAGCAAGCTCCAACACTGCATTCAAGTATGTGAATGTAAGAAGACTCTTCATCTTCGTAGAGGAGAGCATCCGTGCCAATACAAACTGGGTAGTATTCGAGCCCAACGATCCTACACTCTGGCAGAGAGTCAGCATGACGATCCGTTCCTTCCTCGACAATATGTGGAGACAGGGACAGCTTGCAGGTTCCTCACCCGCTGAGGCTTACTTCGTAGAGATCGGACCTTCCACTATGAGCCGTGACGACATCATGAACGGCAGACTGATCTGCAACATCGGTATCGCACCTTCAAGACCGGCAGAGTTCGTCATCTTCCGTGTAACCCAGCACACCTCAGAAGCAGGCGGCGGGGTAGAAGAGACCACAGAGGGCTAAGCGATAGGCGAGTAACCGAATCATAACCAATACATTTGATAAAGGAGAATTGAGCTATGTCAGATAATCCGTACCAGAACAGTAAAGGACTTGCATATCCGCTGACTAAGATGAATTTCCTCGTAACCGTTGCCGGAGTAGAAGGCGTTGCAGCTTTCTCACAGGTAACAGGTATCGAGGCAAGCGTGGATGTGATCGAGTTCCGTCAGGGCAACGCAAACTCACTTGCGCCCGTCAAGATCCCCGGACTTGTAAAGCACGGCAACGTAACCTTACGTTTCGGCTACACCATGGAGAGTGCCTTCAAGACATGGATTCAGGAGTGTGTATCCGAGACACGTGGTGAGATCCCCAGAAATGATGTTACGATCGAGCTGATCGACATCAACGGCGGTGCACCCCAGCAGATCGCTGAGAAGGTTTCAGGACCGAGAACCTGGCTGCTTACCAATGCGTGGGTAACCAAGTATACGGCTCCCGAGCTTGACGCCAAGACAAGCGATGTTGCAATCGAGTCCGTAGAGCTCGCATACGAAGAGCTCATCATCCCGAACTAGGGAAACTTTATACAACCAACCACCACACCGGTGTCCCGGGCTTTCCGGGGCAGTGGTGTGGTCTGATATATGGTCACAGGGCGATTTTGACCATATATCAGACCATACCACGAGTATTTAATAAAGGAGAATTCACATGGAAACAGTATATGATTTTACATTACCCAAGGGCTATATCGATGCAAACGGAGACATCCATCGAAACGGAAGGATGCGTCTTGCTACGGCAGGAGACGAGATCTCTGCAACCAGGGATCCGAGAGTATTGTCGAATCCGTCTTACCTGACCATCGTGATACTCTCCCGCGTGATTACGGAGCTTGAGGGTGTTCAGGCGATCACCCCCACCACCATCGAGAAGCTATTTACAGCTGATCTTGCATTCCTTCAGGATATGTATCAGCGTATCAACGACATCGAACCGCCCGCAATCACGGCGGTATGTCCGGACTGCGGAAAGACCTTTGAGGTGCCGCTAAATTTTACCATCGGGGAATAAGCCTGTATCCTGAGGATGAATTATACCGGGAGATGGCATTTATCTCTTACTACTTCCACTGGAGTGAGAAAGAGGTGATGGCAATGGAGCATGAGGAACGAAGGCGCTGGTGCAGCCAGATCTCGTCCATCAACCGCAGCTTAAACCCCGAAGACAGTCGCAAAGAGAAGAGTATTTTAGACATGAAACCGACCGGTTTGAGGTGATACTATGTCAGGATTTGTCTCAAATTTCGCCGACGGAAACGGCGAGTTCAAGTCAATCAACGGAAATTCGGCCCCTACCGTCAACTTCAATTTTATGCTTGTGGTTGATGCGGTTTGGGACGTACCTTTAAAATCCGTTCACGTGATCCGCAAGGAGAATGAATACGACTACATTCAGGAGGGCGGCTTAAACGATTATGTTCACATGATCCGAAAGCCGATCACGAAACCCTTCACCCTGCAGATCGAGCGCTATGTGGGAGCGGATTTTTACGACCCCCTGTCACTCGGTACGCAGCTTGCGTTGCCGATCTCACTTTCCGTGGGACGTTACTTAAAGCCCGGCATGTTTCTGCCGGACAGACAGTACATTTTCACGGGATGCGAGGTGACCGCCAAGGATTACGGCGAACTCGGCGCGGAAAAGAGCGGACTTCTCACGGAGACCACAACCATTGCTTTTGAGACGATGTATGCGATCGACAGCCCGCTTACCAATATCAAAGAGCCCTGGAAATTCGACGGAAAGAAGGTCGAAGGCAACGGCAATGCATCGAGAAACACAGAGCGCGTCAAGGACGATCCTTCACTTGCCACGATGATCTCACGAACCCAGAGATGGAGTATGGCAAAGGAACACGGCGGCTACGAAACCAGAAAGGACGATTCCGTATCCAGCCGACAGAACCTCCTGATCGATGCTGATATCGATCCGTCCAAGCAGGATATGATCGACAACAAGCATTCCTGGAACTTCCCGAAGAAGGGTGAGGCTTACACCGGAACCGGCAATTCATCCAGAAAGCAGGGCCTGACCAACGACCCTTCCAAGCAGGACATGATCGCCAAGGATAAAGCATGGAATTTCCCGAAGAAGGGTGAGGCTTACACCGGAACAGGCAACTCATCCAGAAAGCAGGGCCTGACCAACGACCCTTCCAAGCAGGAGATGATCGCCAAGGATAAAGCGTGGAAGTATCCGAAGAAGGGTGAGTCATATACCGGAACAGGCACCTCATCCAGAAAGCAGGGCCTGACCAACGACCCGTCCAAGCAGGACATGATCGCCAAGGATAAAGCATGGAACTACCCGAAGAAGGGTGAGTCATATACCGGAACAGGCACCTCATCCAGAAAGCAGGGCC
>CAMOHF010000042.1 GCA_946614685.1 uncultured Clostridia bacterium
AACGTGGCGAGATATCACCATGAGCGTTGGGACGGCTCGGGCTATCCTGAGGGCTTAAAGGGGGAAGAGATCCCGCTCGAGGCCAGGATCATGGCCATCGCCGATGTCTATGATGCACTGGTGAGCAAGCGTGTCTACAAGGAACGCATGAGCTTTGAGCAGGCCGACAAGATCATCATGGAAAGTATGGGTAAGCATTTCGACGCGCGCCTTGAGAAGTATTATGTGGCTGCACGACCCAAACTTGAGGCTTACTACAGCGCACAGGAGGGGTCATGAAAGAAGCATTTTCGCGCACGGCGCTGCTTCTCGGCGATGCCGCTGTCGAGCACCTTTCAGGGTGCAGTGTGGCAGTCTTCGGTGTCGGAGGCGTCGGTGGCTATGTATGTGAGGCACTTGCAAGAAGCGGTGTCGGACATCTTACGCTGGTCGATCGGGATACCGTATCCGAGTCGAATCTGAACCGACAGATCATAGCCACAAGAGATACCATCGGACGTTCCAAGCCGGATGTGATGAAGGAACGCATCCTGTCCATCAACCCGGATGCGGATGTCATGGTGCATCAGACCTTCTTTCTTCCGGAGACTGCATCGGAGTTTGATTTTACGGCCTATGACTACGTGGTTGACGCGGTGGATACCGTGACGGCAAAGATCTGTCTGATCATGAAGGCGAAGGAAGAGAAGACGCCGATCATTTCCGCTATGGGCGCGGGCAATAAACTGGATCCTTCGCGTTTTCACGTGGCGGATATTTCGAGGACCTCCGTGTGTCCTCTGGCCAGGGTGATGCGAAGAGAGTTAAAAAAGCGCGGGATCGATCACGTGAAGGTGGTGTATTCGGACGAACCGCCGCTTGTTCCATTAAATCGCGGAGAGGAATCTGCCGAACCCGGGGCAGGCAGGAAGGATGTTCCGGGAAGCGTTGCATTTACACCGGCGGCAGCAGGACTTCTCATCGCATCTGAGGTCATAAAAGACCTTGTATCGTCAAGTAAAAAATAGCTTCAGACTATTGAATAGTTATGGGAAATTGGGTATAATGTCAAAAGGTATTTTATCTTTTGTTGGAGGGCAGGCTATGAAGAAGAGACTGGTTACACGTAGTGATTTTGACGGACTTGTATGCGCGATGCTCCTCAAGGAGCTTGATATCATCGATGATATCAAATTTGTTCATCCGAAAGATGTACAGGATGGCAAGGTAGAATTATCCGAGAACGATATCACCACGAACCTTCCGTTTGACCCCAGAGTGGGACTTGCATTTGACCATCATGAGAGCGAACTCTTAAGAAATCAGGAGTCGGCTTACAAAGGCAAATTCATCATCGAGGGTGAAGCAAAATCCGCTGCCAGAGTGGTATACAATTACTACGGTGGCGCTAAGAAATTTAAAAGAGTATCCGAGGAGATCATGTGGGCGGTCGACAAGGGCGACAGCGCTGATTTCACCGAAGAAGAGATTTTAAATCCCACAGGTTGGGTTCTGATGAACTTCCTGATGGACGCACGTACCGGACTCGGCAGATTCCGCGAGTTCCGCATCTCCAACTATGATCTGATGATGGAACTGATCGATTACTGCGTAGATCACAAGATCGACGAGGTATTGGAGCTTCCCGATGTCAAAGAGCGTGTGGATATGTACTTCGAGCAGCAGGAGCTCTTCAAGGAGCAGCTGAAGAAGGTTACGAAGATCGAAGGCAAGGTTGCAGTGATCGACCTTCGAAACGAAGAGACGATTTACACCGGCAACCGCTTCATGGTATACGCAATGTGGCCGGAGACAGAGATTTCCGTACATGTGGCTTGGGGATTCCGCAAGCAGAACACGGCAGTCATGATCGGTAAGTCGATCATCAACAAGAGCTCGAACTTCAACATCGGTGAGTTGTGTCTGTCTTATGGCGGCGGCGGTCATGCGAATGCAGGTACCTGCCAGCTCGACAACGACAAGGTAGATGCAGAGCTTCCGAACATCATTGCGAAGCTGAACGGCAACGCATAGTCAGGTTCATTTCGGCGGATATGCCCACGCATATCCGCCTTTTTTAAGGAGTTATATATATGTCTTATGTAGAGTATGAGAAAGCGCAGAAACTGGGGCTTAAAGCCTTCAAAACTGCGGTTTCCAAGGGAGAAAGCGAATACCTTCCCGTGTTGGACGAGATTCTTGCCGACGTGGACATTGCGGGAGAGATCAGTCTCGGCCTTGTGCAGGTGCCCCTCGACCGTGTGGTCGGAACCAGCACCCAGGGCAGAACCTACGCTTTCGCCAACAATTTCATGCCAATCCTGGATTACAAGACGGAGTTCGGCGCCAAGTGGTCCGATCTGTGCGACAGTCAGATCGAGGAGGGAATCAGAGACCCGATCAAGGTTTATGAATACATGAACTATTTCTATGTCGTAGAGGGCAACAAGCGTGTTTCTGTCATGAAGTACTTCGAGGCGGTGACCATCCCTGCCATGGTGACAAGAAAGATTCCCAAACTTTCCGACGATCCCCAGGTGAAACTCTACTACGAGTTTATGGATTTCTACAAGGTGACGGAGATCAATTATCTCTGGTTTTCACAGGAGGGTTGCTTTAAGCATTTCCTGGAGCTTACAAGCGATGATCCGACGGCACCTTGGACAGACGAGCAAAAGCAGGATTTCGGTTCGTTCAATCACAGATTCTGCGTGGCTTTAAAGCAAAAGGGCGGAGAGAAGCTCCCGATGTCCTTCGGAGACGCGCTTCTGATCTTCCTGGATATCTGCGGATACGATGAAGTAAAGAACCTGACCGAAGCCGAATTAAAGGAGAAGATCGGCAATCTCTGGGATGAGTTTTTGATCGATTCCGAGGGCAAGGAGCTGACGCTTCGGATGGAACCTGCCAAGACGGGACGTAAGAAGATGATGGAGTACTTCCTCCCGTCCGCTTCGAAGGTGATCACCGTGGGATTCATCTATGACAAGAATCCCAAGGATTCCGACTGGCTGTATGCGCATGAACTCGGACGCCTTTATCTTGAAGAGCACCACAGTGATACGATCAAGACTTTAGAGAGCCACGATTTAAGGAACGAAGATGAGATCATGGCGGCCATCGACGGTCAGGTGATCGCAGGCGCGACGATCATTTTCACCACATCCTCGCGCATGGAATCGGTCAGCCTGAAGGCGGCAGCAAAATACCCCGAGATCACTGTACTAAATTGTTCCATCAAGACGCCGCACAAGCTGATCCGTACGTACTATGCGAGACTTCATGAGGTGAAATTCCTCTCCGGTATGATCGCGGGTTCGCTTTCAAGAAGCGGACGCATCGGCTACCTTGCAGACTACCCGATCATCGGTATGCCCGCAAATATCAATGCATTTGCCTTAGGCGCACGGATGATGAATCCCTCCGTGAAAGTATATCTTGAGTGGACGAAGATCAAGGGCGCGTCAAGAAGCAAGGCGCTTGAGAACTTCCGCAAGAATGACGTCCATTACATTTCCGATCAGGATATGATCAAGCCCTCCGATGAGGGAAGACGCTTCGGTCTTTATAATCTCGAGGATGAGAATCTGACCAATATCGCGATGCCTCTGTATCAGTGGGGTATCTTCTACGAGAAACTGATCGAGGCAATCCGTACGGGAACCTACAAGGAAGACGAGACGAAGGAAGGCGCACCGGTGAATTACTGGTGGGGACTTTCCGCGGGCGTGGTGGATCTCATTATGTCCCAGAAGCTTCCGGGAGGAACCAAACTGATCGTGGATACCATTCGGAACCTGATGGTTGAGGGCAAGTTCCATCCCTTCACGACGGCCTTCTGTTCGCAGGACGGACTGATCCGAAATGACGACGGATTTGAAATGTCTCCGGAGGAGATCCTCAACATGAATTATCTTGTGGACAATGTCGAGGGAGAGATCCCGGAGATTGATGAATTATATGATGAGGCCAAGGCTATCGTTTCGCTAAAAGGTGTGGACAATGAGAATTCTTCTGCTGGCTGATGAGGAGTCCAAGTACTACTGGGATTTCTTTGAGAAAAGTAAATTAGACGGGATCGATCTGATCATCTCCTGTGGAGACCTTGCGCCGCAGTTTTTGTCCTTTATGGCAACCTTTGCGAAGGTACCCGTGCTCTATGTTCACGGCAATCATGACTACTGTTACGATGAAACGCCTCCGGACGGATGCGAGTGTATCGATGATATGGTTTACGAGTACAAGGGATTGAAGATCCTGGGGCTCGGCGGAAGCATGTGCTACAATTTCGGCGCATATCAGTACACGGAGAAAGAGATGGAAAAGCGTATCCATAAGCTGCGCCGCAAGATCAAAAAGGCCGGCGGGATCGACCTTTTTATCACACACTCACCGGCGTACCGTCTGCACGACAGCGAGGACCTTCCTCACACGGGATTCAAGGCGTTTTACAGCATCCTTGACGAGGTGAAGCCTCAGGTCTTTGCGCACGGACATGTGCATATCAATTACGGAAGGGACTTCAAGCGGGAGTCTTCCTACGGAGACGTGCGCGTGGTGAACGCGTACGAGAAGTATATCATCGAAGTGGAACCGAGATCCGCACAGGATGCGGAATGATGACGAAAAGATGAGGTGAGAGACGATGTGGATCGCAGACAACTGGAAGGATTATGAGGTGATTGACTGCAGCGAAGGTGAAAAACTGGAGCGGTGGGGCAGATATATCCTGCTTCGTCCGGATCCGCAGGTCATCTGGCAGACACCGAAGAAGCATCCGGACTGGAAGCATATCAACGCGCATTATCACAGGAGCAGCAAGGGCGGAGGAAACTGGGAATTCTTAGACCTACCCGAGCAGTGGACCATCTCCTACGGTAATCTGAAATTCAATTTAAAACCCTTTGCCTTTAAGCATACGGGACTTTTCCCGGAGCAGGCAGCCAACTGGGACTGGTTCGGTGAGCTGATCAGAAAGGAAAAGCAGGCATCGCCGGACAGACCGATTAAGGTCTTAAACCTCTTTGCCTACACCGGCGGCGCGACGGTTGCCGCAGCGGCGGCCGGCGCGGAAGTGTGTCACGTGGATGCGTCGAAGGGTATGGTCACCTGGGCGAAGGAGAATGCGGTTTCGTCGGGACTTGCCGATGCGCCCGTTCGCTGGCTGGTAGACGACTGTGTCAAATTCGTCGAGCGGGAGATCAGAAGAGGTAATCACTACGATGGAATCATCATGGACCCGCCGTCTTACGGCAGAGGACCGAAGGGTGAGATCTGGAAGCTGGAAGAGAAGATCCATCCCTTTATCAAGCTTACCGCTAATCTCTTAAGCGACAAGCCGCTGTTCTTCCTGGTCAATTCCTATACCACGGGACTTTCTCCCGCGGTACTTCAGTATATGATCTCCACGGAGATCGGATCCCGTTTCGGCGGTACGGTGGTGGCGGAAGATATCGGCCTTCCCGTTACGGCAAGCGGACTGGTGCTTCCCTGCGGAGCATCCGGAAGATGGAGCAGATAGAGAAAGGCAATTCATGCAGAATTCGGACATCAGGGAATCGAAGATCGGATCGAGAGATGCGGGCAGACAGAAGAACGTCTTCAATCTGGCGGTGGTCGCTGCTTTGGTCATCTTTCAGTTTGTGCTGCTATTTTTCATCTACGGTTATCTGGGACAGTATGTTACCTACTGGCGCGCGCTTTCCGTGGCGCTCTCGGTATTCGTGGTGATCTACATCGTCAACAAGCAGGATAATCCCGCGTACAAACTTGCCTGGTGTGTGCTGGTGCTTCTCGTGCCTCTCGTAGGCGGCGCACTGTATGTGATGCTTGCCGGAAACAGGACCAGAGTCAAATTCATCAAGAAGGCGCAGAAGAATCACTTAGACACCTTCCGCTATATGAAGTCCGATGAGGCATACCAGAAAGAAATCCTGGAACTGTCTCAGAGCGCGAGCGTTCAGACCAGATACATTTCCGGTTATGCGGGATACCCCGTCTACAAGAACACGAGCGTCAAGTATTTTGCACTCGGCGAGGACAATTACAGGGACCTGATCGCCGAACTTACCAAGGCGAAACATTTTATCTTTATGGAATACTTCATCATCAAACAGGGGGAACTCTGGGATGAGGTGAAGGAGATACTGATCGCCAAGGCGAAGGCAGGATTGGATGTGCGGCTGATCTACGACGGACTCGGCTGCGCCATGTATGTTCCGAAGCGTTTCATCAAGGAAATGTCCGGCTACGGCATACGTGTCGTGCCGTTTAACCCTGTGGCACCGGTAATTAACATGCGTCAGAACAACCGCGATCACAGAAAGATCACGGTGATCGACGGCTATGTCGGATTTACGGGCGGCATTAATCTGGCGGACGAGTACATCAACCGCACGCATCCGTTCGGACACTGGAAGGACACGGGTGTCATGCTGAAGGGTGATGCGGTGTGGTCTCTTACGCTGATGTTTCTTCAGACCTGGCACATGCTCACAAATGAGAACGATGACTATCCGAAGTATGAGCCGATGCGCTACAAGAAGACGAAGAGTTATACGGACGGTTATATTCAGCCCTACGGAGACACACCGGTGGACGACGAGATCGTGGGCGAGAATATCTACCTCAATATGATCAACCGCGCGAAGCATTACATTTACATCATGACACCGTACCTGATCGTGGACAATGAGATGGTGACGGCGCTTACGCTTGCGGCCAAGAGCGGTGTGGATGTGCGGATCATCGTGCCGGGCGTTGCGGACAAGAAACTGGTTTACAATGTGACGCAGTCCTACTTCCCGGAACTGATTAAGGGAGGAGTGAAGATCTATCGGTATACGCCGGGCTTCATCCATGCCAAGACGGTGGTAACCGACGACAAGATCGGCACGGTGGGTACCATCAATTTCGATTACAGAAGTCTCTACCTGCATTTTGAGTGCGGTGTCTGGATGTTTAATTCCGGAACGCTTTACGAGATCAAGGATGACTTTATGAATACACTCGGCAAATGTGAGGAGATCACGGAGCAGATGCTGGCAGAGACGGGGCCGATCCGACGCCTGGCGAGAGCCGTGCTTCGCATGATCGCACCCATTTTATAGGAAGATTCGGATGGAAGAAAAGAGAAATACCAAAAAGAGAATCGCGGACAGTCTGAAAGCGCTGCTATCAAAGATGCCCATGGAGAAGATCACCGTGCAGGAGATCGCGGAGCAGGCAGGGGTGATACGTCCCACCTTTTACAATCACTTCAAGGATAAGTACGAGGTCCTGGAGTATATTATCCGACACGACATGCTGATGCCCATCAAACCGCTTTTGATCAACGATCTGATGCGGGAGGGACTTACGCTTCTGTTTTCCAATATCAAGAACGAGCGGGATTTCTACGATAATGCCGTGAGGATCGAGGGACAGAATTCCTTTGAGAGTATCGCCGTCCAGGAGGTTACAAAACTTCTGGTGGAGATCATGGAGGAAAAGTTCAAGGGAACCATGCATTTTAAGTATGCCTGGCTCTCCCGGGATGCTGTGGCCGGATACTACGCGCAGTCCATGATCTACGTGGTGCTCGAGTGGATCAAGCGTGATTACATCATCACGCCCCATGAACTCTCGGAAATCTATGAGTTTCTCACCAAGAGCAGTATGGTGGATGTCATGAAGGAGATCTAAAAAACACCAAACATTTGATAGCTTATGTATAGCGAAATTAGACAGAAAGGGGCAAATGTATTGCAAACCAATACATTCGCCTCTTTTTATATGTTCCATAAAACACTTTTTTTC
>CAMOHF010000043.1 GCA_946614685.1 uncultured Clostridia bacterium
AAAGTAAACATCATGAATTAACATACATCAATGCAAGAGTTATCGATAGATGATAGTGGAGCTAATCTCCATCAAAGAAAACTGGGAGTTCTATGCCAAATGCGGGATTGTTAACGATGATGGTATAACAGTTCTTGGAAAGCAGAAACAGGGATAAAAACGCCGCAGACAGGGCTCGACAATCCGTATGCCGAGACCCTGTTTTTTTATGCTTGACAAACGCGCCCTATAAATGTATTATCTGTATTACAGAGAGTAATACAAAACGTACAAGGAGAGGGAAATGGTAATACGAATTGATGAATATTCGGACGTGCCCATCTATCAACAGATCAGAGACCAGATTGTGATGGGAATCTCGGACGGCAGGTTACGTGCGGGAGAACAGCTTCCCACTGTGCGAGCGCTGGCGCTGGAGATGGGAATCAATACCATGACGGTGAGCAAGGCTTATCAGAGTCTGAAGGCGGAAGGGTATATATTGACGGATAGAAAGAACGGAGCAAGAGTCCGTATGGAAATCGCCCGTTCGAAGGAATTAAGTGATGCAAACCTTTGGGAGTTGAAGCGGATCATTTCGGAAGCAAGACTGTCAGGGGTTGATAAAAAAGACCTGATCGCAATGATCGAGGAAGGATATAAGGAAAAATAGGAGAGGGACAAATGGGATTACTTATGAATTTGATTATGATCGGGATAACACTTCCGGTGGGACTGATCCTAATCGCGACCATGTATCCGAAGAACTGGCGGAAGAGAAAGATGATCTACGGTATCCGTAACCGCGAGACGTATACCGAGGCAGGTACGGCGGAACGCATCGATGAAATAAGCGCGGGCGCACGGAAAAAAGCATTCCTGCTTACCGGAACTTTTGTGCTGATCGGTGCTGTACTTGCGGTATTTCATGACATTCCGCTCAATACAACTTTTAGCGTCCTGAATGTATACGCATACATTTTGCTGATGCTCGTACCGTTTATGTTTGCGAACAGAAGCTTGAAGGCGTTAAAGCGTGAACTCGGTCTATCAGAGGGCACGGGTGTCACCTATACGGATCTTACGAGCACGCAGGCGGTGCACGCGTTAAAGATGCCGGCGCTCCTCCTTCCCTGCTTGGTGGTAGCGGCTGAATTTGTATTGGCGCTGTTGCTGGATCGAAAGCTGATCACAGTAGGCGGATACACGCCGGACGGTACCTATACACTCACGGCGATCACGCTGGTGTATTTTATCACGGCACTTATGATGATTCCCATCGCGCGTATGATGGACAGACAGAAGAATGAGGTGATCTCGGAGGACAGTACGGTGAATGCGAACTACAACCGCGCGGTAAAGAAGTGCCTTGCGGGTATGAGTGTTGCCATCGAGTGGTCGGTGGCTGTGATGACAACCGGATTCTTTGTCGGTATGTATCTGTTTAAGACCGAAATGTTCGCTGTGATCGCCACCGGAGCCTTTATGGTGATCATGATCGGTGCGATCATCGTGTATGTGGCGCGCGTGAGAAAGATCGATGATCGTTACAGGGAAGAAATGTCTGTTGTGGTGGATGACGATGACAAGTGGATCTTCGGCATGTTCTACTACAATAAAGGTGATAAGCGCCTCAACGTGGAGAAACGTATGGGCGTCGGAGCTACGGTGAATTTCGCGCATCCCGTCGGGAAGGTTGTGGGCATGCTGATTGCGGTGGCACTTCTTGCCTCACTTCTTAGCATGGTCTGGCTCGGTATGCTGGATGCCACACCCATCCGGATCCGTACGGAGGACGGCAGGGTGATCTGCAGGCAGCTTCGGGACGAGTATAAGATCGAGATCGCATCGATCAAAAGCGTGGAACTGGTGGATGACTTAGATGACAGATCTGTCGTAAGAACGGTGGGGTCCAATATGCCGGGACTTGCCAAGGGTCGATTTACGGTGGACGGAGCGTCATGTAAGATGTTTCTGAATCCGGACATTGACTGTGCGATCCGCATCGAGACAGGTGACGAGGTCTATTATGTAAGTCGGGAGACCGTTGAAGAGACGAGAGCATTGTATGAGGAACTGAAGTAGATACAGGGAGGATGGACATGGAAAAGAAGGCTGTTTTGGAGATTAAGGGATATACCAAGGTGTATCCGGGAGGAAAGAAGGCTGCGGATAATGTGAATCTCACTGTGGAAAGCGGGGATATCTACGGCTTTATCGGGCATAACGGTGCCGGAAAGTCCACGACGATCCGTGCGGTGGTCGGTGTTCTTGATTTTACGGAGGGTGAGATTTTGATCGACGGAAAGTCAGTGAAGAAGGACCCGGTGGCTTGCAAGGAGATCACGGCGTACATTCCGGATAATCCGGACCTGTACGAGAATCTGACGGGCATCCAGTACCTGGATTTTGTGGCGGATGTCTTTCGGATCGGGGCGAAGGAACGGGAAGATGCGATCAGAAAGTATGCCGACATGCTGGAGATTACGGATGCACTCGGCAATCTGATCAGCTCGTATTCTCACGGTATGAAGCAGAAACTGGCCATCATCTCGGCGTTGATCCACGATCCGAAGCTGATCGTGATGGATGAGCCTTTTGTTGGACTTGATCCGAAAGCGTCCTTCACCTTAAAGCAGATCATGCATGATCTCTGCAAAGAGGGCGTTGCGATCTTTTTCTCGACCCATGTGCTTGAGGTCGCTGAGAAACTGTGTAACAAGGTAGCCATCATCAAGCAGGGACGGATCATCGATGCGGGAGATATGGAGACGGTGATCGGCAACCATTCCCTTGAGGAAGTATTCTTGGAGGTGCAGGATGAAGAGTCGTAGTATCGTGCTTCTTTCCACCCTGCTTCGCTCGACAAGCCAGTGGAATATTTATAAGCACTGTAAGGACAAAAGAAAAAAAGGCAGGATCATCGGAAACACGGTCGGTTACGCCATTCTCTTTTTGCTGATCATGGCTTACTGTGTGTTCACGTGTGTCGGCTACGGGAAACTCGGGCTTGCGGATTCCATTCCGGGTACCTGTGCACTTTTGGTGTCGGCACTCGCATTTTTCTTTACGCTTATGAAGACGAACGGGTATCTCTTCGGTTTTCGGGAGTATGATATGCTGATGTCGCTTCCCTTCTCTCCGAAAACCGTGGCGGGATGCAAGTTCCTCTATATGTACGTCAAAAGCCTCGGGTGGTTTCTGGCCGTGTCACTGTCTATGATGATCGGATACGGAATTTACGCAGGGCCTTCGGTGATTGCCTATCCGGTATGGATTTTGCTTACGTTCTTCCTTCCGATCGTACCGATGCTTGCGGCAGCCTTTGTCGGATTTTTGATCGCGAAGGTGTCCGCGGGATTTCGAAAGACGAATATCGTACAGACGGTGCTGATATTTGTCTTTATCCTTCTTATGTTTGCCTCGCGGTTTCTGATCGAAGACGTGGTGCGCAATCAGAAGGTGGATCAGATGGTCAGCAAAATGTCCGGTGCAATGGATCACGCAACGCACGCCTATCCGCCGGCGCAATGGTTTGCCGATGGGGTAAGCGTATTGCGGCTATCGGATGTTCTGCTTTTGGTCGGACTGTCGATCCTGCTGTTTGAGGTGATGTTCCTTCTTGTGGGAAGATCCTATCGGAAGATCAATTCCGGTCTTCTTACGCACGGCGGTTCGAAAAAGTTTAACATGAACGAGAGAAGAAAACGTCCCGTGGTGCAGACCATCGCGGCAAAGGAGTGGAGGCGCATGACAGGGTCCGCCACTTATATGACCAATGCCTTATTCGGTGAATTGCTGGTGCTCATACTCGGAGGTGCGTCCCTGTTTGTGGATCTTGACGCGGTGCTGAAAAAGATCCTGCATGATGCGCCGGTAACAAAGGAAATGCTGATTCCCGCAATTCCGTTCATCGTGTACTTCTTCATCGGGATGGTGGCCACAACGGCAATTACCCCTTCCATCGAAGGAAAACAGTATTGGATCGTGCAGAGTCTGCCGATCCCGAAGAAGACGCTGTATCAGGGAAAGATGCTCTTTAACATGTATCTCACCGTTCCGTGTACGGTCTTTTCCACGATCTGCCTGTGCATATCGGCGCGGGCTTCGGTTCTTACGACCGTGCTTTCCGTGCTCCTCGGGATCTTCCTGTGCGCCTTTTCGACCTGCGCGGGCTGTGCGAGCGGCATCAAGCATATGCGGCTAGACTGGGAGAATGAGATTGAGGTGGTGAAGCAGAGCGCGGCGGTATCGCTTTATCTTCTTCCGAATATGTTTGCAACCATGATCCTCACGGTCCTTGTGGTTGTGATCGGTATGAAGGTGGATGTGGTGTTTGTGCTTCTCGGGATGATGCTTGTGGAAATACTGCTTGCGGTGGTATTCTATAGAAAAGCCATGAAACTTGCACAGCGCACGATTTAAGATGGATCATAAGGAAGCATTGGAACAATTAAAGAACGGAAATCTGCTTTCGCGCGATGCATGGGAGGAACTGATCGTCGAACGGGACTCCGTGGACAGACAGGCGCTTTATGCCGCTGCGGATGCGGTCCGAAGGAAGTCCTACGGTGACGCGGTCTATGTTCGCGGGCTGATCGAGTTTACGAACTACTGCGGAAGGAACTGTTACTACTGCGGGATTCGTGCGGGGAACGAGCGCCTTTCGCGCTACCGCCTGTCGGAAGAAGAGATCCTCGCCGCATGTGAGACGGGCTACGGTCTCGGCATCAGGACCTTTGTGCTTCAGGGCGGAGAGGATGCTTACTTTACGGATGACAGAATCTGTGCCCTGGTGGGTGAGATCAAGAGCAGATATCCGGATACGGCGGTGACACTGTCTGTCGGAGAAAAACCGAGAGCAAGCTACGAGAGATATTTTGCGGCGGGTGCCAAGCGTTATCTGCTCCGTCATGAGACGGCGGATCCCGAACATTACGGGAAACTGCATCCCGCAGCGCAGACATTGTCCAACCGCAAGCGATGTCTGTATGACTTAAAGGAAATCGGCTATCAGGTGGGTGCGGGCTTTATGGTGGGAAGTCCGGGACAGACCGCGAAAACCCTGGCGGAGGATATGGCCTTTCTTCAGGAACTTCAACCGCACATGGTGGGGATCGGTCCCTTCATACCACATGCGGATACACCGCTTAAAGGATATCCTGCGGGAACGCTTGAGGACACCCTGCTCTTTCTGGCGCTTCTTCGGCTTGCGCTTCCGCACGTACTCCTGCCCGCAACGACGGCGCTTGCAACCATCCATCCGAGAGGTCGTGAGATGGGACTTTCCGCCGGGGCAAATGTTGTGATGCCGAATCTATCTCCCGTATCCGTGCGGGACAAGTACAGGCTCTACGACGGAAAAGTCTGCACGGGCGAAGAGGCCGCGGAGTGTATCTCCTGCCTGGCAAGACGTGTAGAAGGAATCGGTTACAGGATCGTAAGCGATCGCGGTGACTGGAAGAAGAATGACATATAAAAAAGGGAACTGCATGCAGTTCCCTTTTTGTGTGCTTGTCTCAGAGTGAAAAGTCGAAGTTCTTGCCGACGTACTTTTCCGCTTCCGTCTCAGTGCGGGAAGTGAAAAGATTCTGGCTGAAATCCTGAACCTTGCGGATCAGCTCTTCCATGGAAGAGGCCTCGATGGTTTCGACGCTTGCGAGGACTTCCTTCGCCTCGTCTTCCGTCAGGTCGTCAAGTGCTTCTTTCGCTTCTGCACGCTTCTCGGCGAGCTTTTCTTCGGCTTCGGCCTTCGCTTCCTTCTTCGCCTCGGCCTTCGCGGCTTCGCGCTTCTCGGCGCGCTTGGCTTCAAGCTTAGCGCGTGTCTCGGAAAGAGACTTGTTGCAGACTGCGAAGTAGGAGACGGTTCCGTCATCCTTCACCTGCATACCGAATCCGCGGATGTCTGCGCCGGTTGCGGCAAGGCCGCTTTGCATCTCTTCCATCTTGCCGGCTGCGCCTTCGATGATGGATTCGTACTTAGCGCGATAGTTCTCGTCCGAAGCCATCTTCTCGATCTTTTCTTCATCGATCAGAACGACTTTTCGGTCGGCTCTTGCGAAGGTGCCTGCCATAGACTGTGCAGTGCTCTTCATGTCGCTGCTTACGAGGACGAATTCCATACTGCCGAATTTTTGCTTCAGGCTTTCGTAGTACTTCGCTGCCTTCTCGGTAAGCGCAGGACTTCCGACTCTGCTTCCGGCTGTGTACTCGGTCTTGCCGGCAGAATCGGCAGCAGTAGCGGGCTTGGTCTCCGCGGCTGCTTCGGTCTTTTCGGACCGCTTCTTGGTCTCGGTCTTGGTGTAAGCGTAAGCGCTCACGCCGCCCGTGATCCTGGTAAATGCATCCATAGTCTGACCTCCTTGTCTTATGATGCGGACAGCACCCCGGGTGCTGTCGTGTACGAGTTTCCGATATGAATGTGAAAATCCGTTTAAACACCCATACCTACGTATATTTTACCATAGTTTCTATAGGGTAGCAATGAATTTCATAAAGGCGTTTCGCCCGCTTTCATCGCATTTGTAGACGCCTGCGCAGTCGAGAACCCCGGCGAATACTTTGCCAATCTCCTCCTGCACGATGCAGTGGATGTTCGAAGGAGAAATGTCGCTTCTAGAGAGAATCGTTTCCTTAGCCCAGGGGACGTGGGAGGCGATCTCCGGGATGGAATCAAGGTCACTGCCGGCCAAGACAGCATCCTCGAGAATCTGCATCTCCTTCTTTAACCGGGCAGGGAGAACCGCAAGCCCCATCACTTCGATCAGGCCGATGTTCTCCTTCTTGATGTGATGATACTGCGGGTGCGGATGGTACTCGCCGAGAGGATGCTCGTCCGTCGTGATGTTGTTTCGGAGTACGAGATCGAGCTCGAAGAGGTCGCCCCGCATCCTTGCGATGGGGGTGATGGTATTGTGAGGAACACCGTCCGTTTCCGCAAGAATGAAGGCGTCACGGTCGGTATAGGCTCTCCATTCGGTGAGAATGTGGTCGGCAAGCTCTGCGATCCGCGCGGGTGAACTGCCCTGCAGTCGGATGGTGGAAAGCGGCCAGCGGATGATGCCTGTATGCACGTCCTCGTAGGAGGGGATCACAAATTCACGTTCGTAGGGAGCACGCACCATGGGGAATTCGTAGCCGCCGCCCTGAAAGTGGTCGTGGCTTAAAATCGATCCGCCGACGATGGGCAGGTCCGCGTTGGAACCGGCCGTGTAGTGCGGGAACTGACGGACAAAGTCGAGGAGCTTGGTGAAGCAGGCTTTGTCAATCTTCATCGGGATATGTTCTTTGTTGAAGATGATGCAGTGCTCGTTGTAGTAGACATAGGGAGAGTACTGCAGGTAGTAATCGTCACCTGCGAGGGTGAGCGGGATGATCCTGTGGTTGGCTCGGGCGGGATGCGTAACGTGTCCCGCATATCCCTCGTTTTCGCGGCAGAGCAGACAGGCCGGATATCCGGACTGCTTCGCCTGACCTGCTTTCGCGATATCGCGCGGATCCTTCTCGGGCTTTGAGAGATTGATGGTGATATCGAGGTCGCCGTAGGGGGTCGGTGCCGTCCACTTCTCGTCCTTTTTGATCCTGTCCGTGCGGATATAATTCGTGCTTTTGGAAAATGCATAGTAAAAATCCGTAGCTTCCTTCGGGGAGATGTTTAAAGCTGCGCGGAATCTTTCCTGCACAGCGGAGGGCGGAGGCGTGAGCACGCCCATAATCTCCGTGTCAAAGAGAT
>CAMOHF010000044.1 GCA_946614685.1 uncultured Clostridia bacterium
GCCCCTTCTACGAAGACTACCCGGACATTTGCGATGACGTTGTCCTCTTTTCCGGAATGGAGTCCGTTTTAAACTGTTATGCCAGAGCCTTTTACACCAAGGCGAAGATGCAGGGTGTCAACATCCGCTTCTTTGAGTTCGAGGAGCAGGGACACAACTTTATCATCGACAACAAGAACGAGGATGCGGCGAAAGCAAAAGAACTGCTCTGCGATGTGCTCCTCGGAAGATACGAGAGCCGCTATGCGCTGTATGAGATTTATCCCATCAAGCTGGCGGCGGATATGAGCCGACGGGAGCCTGAGTATTTCAAGGATTCCTGGGCGGAGCGATTCATCTACGATAACAAGTTTGACTTCTCCGGAATCTCCACGGAGATCAGTGAGTTCGATAACCTGCGATTGGCGGCGAATCAGGAGGCCTGTGATGCGATCGTAAAGCAGTTTATCACCGAGTTTCCGAACGGTACCATCGTGAATCTGGGCTGCCGCCTCGGCAATGCCTTCGATCGTCTCGACAACGGCAGGATACTCTGGTACAACGTGGATTCTCACAATATCATGTCCATCCGACGATCCATGTACGGTGAGCGTCCGAGGGAGAAGACCATCGGAAGAAATCTGATGGATTTTTCGTGGGTCGATGATATCGTCTGCGACAGAAAGTGTGGCGTGATGTTCTTCTGCAACGACATGCTGACATACATGCACCGCTATCAGGTTCGTGATCTGTTTGAAAAACTCTGGGAGAAATTTCCCGGCACACAGATGGTCTTTACGGCATCTGCCGGGGCGCAGACTTTTTTTGACAACATCAGAAAGAGTCCGAGCGTTATGAAAAGACGCCGCCGCTGTATGTCGGTGGATGATGCGCAGAAGCTGTTCAACAACTGGAGGATCGATTACAGGGTGATGTCGGAAGAGCCTGTGACGGAATACCTTCCGAAATTCCCGAATCTCAAAGCCATTACAAAAGTGAAACTGAAACTAAACCATATCAGTTACGGATACAAGGTGATCCGTGTCAAACTCGGCAGTGAGTCCTACGGAATCTGACACGGATGCATCCAAAGGGGGAACCTTCATGGGAAGAACGCTTAGCGCGAACCACCTGGTCAAGACCTTTGAACGACAGGAAAAGGGACACAAAAAAACTGAATTTCGCGCCGTGGACGATGTGTCGATCGACGTAGCTCCCGGCGAGATCGTGGGAATCTTGGGACCCAACGGTGCAGGAAAGACAACCTTGCTGCGCATGCTGGGTCTTTTGATTGAGCCGACGGAGGGAAAGGTATTCTACGGTGGCGAGACTGCGGAAGATGTGAGCCGGATGAAACGATACATCGGCTATCTATCCGGCAATACGAAACTTTACGGAAGGCTTTCGACAGCCGAACTTCTTACGATTATCGGCAATATTTACGAGCTTTCAAAAGATGAGATCGAGAAGCGGCTTGCAGAGATCACAAAGCTCCTTTCGATGGAAGAGTTTGTCGACAACCGGATCGAACGGCTTTCCACGGGACAGACGCAGCGGGCTTCCATCGCACGCTGTCTGATGCATGATCCCGATATCTATATCTTCGATGAGCCGACTCTCGGGTTGGATATCCTGTCTTCCTCTGCCATCATCGATTTTATGAAGCGGGAGAAGGAGCGGGGCAAAACCGTCCTTTACTCCACCCACTATCTTGAGGAGGCCGAGTTTTTGTGCGACCGCGTGATCCTTTTGAATCACGGAAGGATCGTACGCGAAGGTCGGGTGGCGGATCTGCTTAAGTCCTGCGAGGCCGCAACGCTTCGAGAGGTATTCACCAAACTGATTGCGGAAGAAACGGAGGTGACGCCATGAGAATGCGAACCGTCCGTTTTCTGTATAAAAAAGAAATCCTTGATGTCCTGCGCGACAAAAAGACGGTACTGATGATGCTGGTGGTGCCGCTGGTGCTTTATCCCATCATCTTTATCGTGGGACTTCAGCTGATGACCTCCGTTACCAGGACGATCAATACCCAGGAGTATACGGTGTCTCTTTTGTTTGAACCGGATGAGACGCTGGCGGAAGTCCTTGCCGATGACAGCGACCGGGATTATGTGCTGCGCCTGGTTGAATCAGCGGATCCTGCGAAGGACCTGGTCAGCGAAAGGATCTGTGCCTATGTGACAAGGGAGATAAAGGACGGTGTACCCGTCTTTCAGATTCACTATCTTTCCTCGGTGTCCAACTCGAACTATGCAGTGGACCGCATCGAAGCGCTGCTTGCAAAGTACAGGACCAAACTGTCCGAGCGCATGATCGAGGATGCGGGACTTTCGGCGAAGAAGGTGCTCTCCCCCATCACGGTTGCCTATGATGATCACTCGACGGGAGAGGAGACTGCGGGCAGTCTCCTTGGAATTATCATTCCATTCATGCTTGTGATGAGCCTGCTTCTCGGTACGATGTATCCGGCGATCGACACCACAGCCGGTGAGCGGGAGCGCGGAACCTTAGAGACGATGCTCACACTTCCGGTGACAAACCGGGAACTGATCGTAAGCAAATTCCTGACGGTTGCCACTATCGGCGTTGTATCGGCAATCTTAAATGTCATCTCCATGGGTTTTGTCGGCTTCTATCTCTACAAGGTGGCCGCAAAGACCGGGTCGATCAAGGGGGATGTTTCGGTTGCGAGATTCCTTCCGGCTGCTGCGGTGGGCGTCCTCTGCATCCTTGCGTTTGCGGTCTTTATCAGTGCGATCACCATGTGCGTAACAGCCTTTGCGTCAAGCTACAAGGAGGCAAACAACTACATCACGCCCCTGACTTTGGTGGTGATGTTCGGATCCTTTGCGGGCTTCCTGCCCAATGTGGTCCTTACGAAAAACGTGGCTTTGATCCCGGTGGTCAACATCTGCCTTCTGGTACGGGATCTGTTGGCATTTAAGTATTCGGTGGGCATCATCGCCATCGTGCTTGTTTCAAACGTCATCT
Organism: uncultured Clostridia bacterium; assembly: GCA_946614685.1. Lineage (GTDB taxonomy): Bacteria > Bacillota > Clostridia > Lachnospirales > Lachnospiraceae > Coprococcus_C. Next base: position 2,974 of record CAMOHF010000044.1, read on the forward strand.
ACGGCCTCTTTGCCGTGATGCTTTTGGCGAAGATCTACAACAGTGAATCCGTGCTCTTCGGAAACGGAAAGGGCAGCATCCAGATCTTTGAACGAAGATCCAACATGAAGCCCGGAGGAATTCCGACAACCGGAGATGCGTGGTTTGTGCTGGCGATCACCGCACTTTTGATGATCTACATCGGCGGCTCACTTCAGGCGTCTTACGGTATGGCGGGCATCGTTGCGACACAGCTGATCATCCTGCTGGTACCCCTGCTTGTAGCTGTTTATACCAGAAAGAGTTTAAGAAAAACCTTCAGTCTTCGCAGGATGCCGTTTCGGGGACTTCCTGCAGCTATATTGATGTCGATCGGCGCGATCTTTGTCGGCGCTGTGCTTTCCACCCTGGTGTCCCTGCTTTTCCCGGCAAGCGCCATGTCGGCGGAGGACAGCCTAAGCGATCTTTTTAACGGAAGCTTTCTTCCTACGTTGCTTATGATCGCAGTGCTTCCCGCAGTATGTGAGGAGGTTCTGTTTCGAGGATACATCTTTACGGCGATGGCAGGCAGATTCAAACCGGTTGCGGCTATGATCGTGACATCGGTGATGTTCGGAATCTATCACATGAGTGTGGTAAGATTCTTTACCACAGCGCTGCTCGGTTTTTTCTCGGCCTACGTTGTCTATCGCACGGGCAGTATCTTCTGCGGCATGCTGATGCATGTGATCAACAACAGCATTGCGGTGGTGCTTGAGATGAAGCCCGAACTTTTGAAACCAATCCTGCCTTTTCTGATGTCCGAGGACTTAAGGATCTGTCTGATTCTCGCGCCTGTGGGGTGTTTACTACTTGCGGCAGGTATGTTAGTATTAGGACGAACGCGTGAGAAAGGACAAACAGATATTCATGAGAATTAATTATGCGAGAGTATTTCTGGCGCTCGGCTGCGTACTTGCACTGATCGGAATCGGAGTGCTGATCGGCGTCAATATCGGAAAAAAGAAACATGATGTGGGAGAGCCGGTGATGGTATCCGTCACGGAACCCGCTACCTGGTACTTCCCCGAAGATGATGTGTCTGCGGCGATCGATGCCAACTTCTGGAATTACGCTCAGATGGCCTATATGCTGGTGGGTGAGATCCCGGATGTCTCATTTTACAAGATCCCTGCCGGGGCGCCGAGAAACAATTACGTGAGAGACCGCTTCTACGCGGAGGAAGAGGGCGGTTACATCTACTATCACGATGAGGCGGGAAATCGCCTCTCTACCGTGGTCTGCGACCTGTCCTCCCATCAGGAGGAAGTGGACTACGCGCAGCTCGCGGCAGACGGCGTGTCCGGTGTGATCCTGCGCGTGGGATTCAGAGGATACGGCACGGGTGCGATCGTGGATGATGATATGTTTGAAACACACTACGAGGGCGCCACAAAAGCAGGCCTCAAGGTAGGAATCTACTTCTACAGTCAGGCGGTATCCGCAGACGAAGCGGCGGAAGAGGCCGACTACGTATTGAATAAGCTGTATGGCAGGAAGATCGAGCTTCCCGTGGTTTATGATACGGAGCAGGTGTATGATGAGGGTGCCAGAACGGAAGGCTTGGATCCTTCGGTCCGCACGGACTGTGCGGTGACCTTCTGCGACAGAGTGGCCCAGTCGGGCTATACGCCGATGATCTACACCAACAGAAACTTCTTCGCCACGGACCTTGATATGTCCAGGCTTTCGGGTTATAAGCTGTGGCTCGCACACTATGCGGAGCGCCCCAACTTCCCGTACATGTACTCCGGCTGGCAGTATACCGATACCGGAGTTGCTGCAGGTGTAGCGGGAAATGTAGATTTAAATGTATGGTTTGAATAAAGATCAGATATTCCAGAGTCCGTAGATGGGTATGCTCATCACCTCTTCTTCAAGCGAAAGCTTGTCTAAGGTGATACGAAGAGACATATGCGTCTCCGGATTCTTTTCTTTGAAGACCTTGATGTTCTGTGCCTTGTGGTTCGGTACCAGGCGGATGTCCACAGGTACTGCGCTGTCCTTGCCTTCGTATACGAAGGGGACGCGTGCCGTAGCACCCGAGATCCAGTAGTACAGTACGCCGATGCTTGAGGAAAGCTCCTCAAAGAGGTACTGCTCGGCGATGGCGCCGCCGGACTCGGTGAGGATATCCTCGAGACGGACGCTGTCGTTAAGCGGCAGTCCCGCAATCGCGCGTAAAAGACCATGGTCCAAGAAGAACAATTCAAAGGACTTGTAGTCCACATGATTCTCGAGCGGTATGGTGCTGCCCTTGACACGGGGCATCTTTCTTGCCAGGCCCAGATCACAGAGATTCTGGGTGGCTTCCGCGTATTCTCTGCTTCTGGCGTTGTCTTCCACAAGCTTGTACATAAATTTCTTGTTGTCTTTGGACAGCTGCTTCGGGATACTGCTCCAGACACGCTTGGTACGCTGGTACATGGCGTGAGGGAACTGCTCCTTCATCAGATCGGTGTAGGAAGCGATGAGCTCATCCTGCAGCGGGCGGATCTTTGTAAGATCCTTGGTCTTTACATATGCGGATACGACACCCGGCATACCGCCGACCAACAGGTAGTCGCGGAGCAGAGAGAGGATGGCACCGGACTCTAAATTGGTCGGAACCTTGTCCTTGTGCTTGCGGATCGCATCAATAAAGGAGTGTGCCTTGTTTGCAATTAGGAATTCTTCGAAGCTCATGGGACGCATGCGAAGAAGCTTGAAGCAGTCGCTGTGAGAGTACTCGAACTCTGTGATCAGCATGGTGGATGCGATCAGGCAGATCCGGTACTCGCGGTGCAGTTTTGCGTATTCGTAGAAGAACTCAGCGATCCTCGGCACGGTCTGCACCTCGTCAAAGATGATCAGTCCCGTGGTAAGCTCCTGCTCGGTGAATCTGGATGCGAGCAGGGCGTCGAGGGATTCTGCGTCGGGCGTAAAGCCTTCGCTTACGTCGATGTAGCACTGCGCAGGAAAAAAAGCGGTGGCAAAGTCGCGGACGGTCCATGTTTTACCTACGCCTTTGGCACCTTTGATATAAAGCATCTGCCGGCCGGTTCCCTCCTGCCAGGCAACTAAATCTTCGATGATATTTCTGTACATATCTATGTCATCTCCCGGAGTTTTTGTTCATGAAAACATTTTATGCAAAAAACCAATATGTGTCAACAACGTACTTGTTTGCGGATGTAAAGGGTGTTATAATGTAGTAACTTGTGAACAGGAGATGGAAAGATGGGTAGAAATTCAAAGTGGGATCGTAATTTTGTGAAGCTTGGCATCACTCTCACGCTCTCTGTCTGCGTTTGCATGATTTTTTATGAGATCCTTAAGGCGAGACACGATATATTTGCCTACATGGGCAAGATCTTCTCGGCGCTTACGCCGATTGTGATCGGTATCGTGATCGCTTTTTTGTTGAATCCCATTATGATCTATATCAGACGGGGGATCGCATTTCTGGTCTGTAAGATCAAAAAGACCAAATCCGAGGATTACTACGATGCGGTGTACAAACACACCAAACTGCCCGCGCTGGTTCTTACGATCGCCATCTTCATCGGTATTCTGACCGGATTCTTATACCTGATCATCCCGAAGATCTACGAGAGTCTTACGGACCTCGTGGCGTCCATGCCGACCTATCTGAACCGATTGCAGCGATGGGTGGACAAGATGTTCGCAAAGAACGAACGCCTCGAAGGTCAGCTCCAGAATGTCATCCACTATCTTGAGACGGATGTTTTCGAGATCTTCAAGAACCAGGTGATGCCGAATCTTGATACCATTGCACTAAAGATCTCATCAGGGGTGCTGCTCGGTGTGAAGATGATCATGAACACCTTCATCGGAATCATCGTGACGGTATACCTTTTATACAGCAAGGAAAAGCTCCTTGCACAGGGAAGGAAGATGATCTACTTCATCTTCTCGAGAAAGACCGGCAACAAACTGATGCGTGCCTTCGGATACGCCAATCAGGTCTTCGGCGGCTTCATCAACGGCAAGATCCTCGATTCCATCATCATCGGTATCCTGTGCTTTGCCCTGACATCCGCCATCGGTATGAAGTATGCGGTTTTGTGCAGCGTGATCGTCGGCGTGACGAACGTCATTCCCTTCTTCGGTCCGTTTATCGGTGCGGTGCCGGGCGCACTGCTTGCCTTGATGGACGACCCCGTGATGTTCGTGGTCTTTATCATACTGATCATTTTCCTGCAGCAGTTTGACGGCAATATCTTAGGACCGTTGATCCTCGGAGATGCCACGGGACTTTCCAGTCTCTGGGTGCTGATCGCCATTTTAGTCGGCGGAGGACTCTTCGGTTTCGGCGGTATGGTCCTCGGCGTGCCCGTCTTTGCCTGTGTTTATGCCTTTATCGCAATTCAGCTGCGTGACGGACTGCGCAAGAAAAACCTTTCATCCAAAACTGAAGATTATATCGGTCTGATCGGCTTTGACGAAGAGACGGACGAACCGATCTACCGCGAAAAGCATGCCAAGAGAAAGTCCCTGCGCCAGCGCAAGAGACGTCGCGTGCTTTACGACAGATTTCATCACCATAAAAAAGAACAAACAAAAAAAACACTGCCCGAAGAAGACTCGGACACACCGAAAGACAGAGATTAGGAGGCGATCTTATGGCAAAAGGAAGCTATGATACAGAGCGCATGCTCGCTTGGATGGGATACTTCTCAAATCTGATGAATGTCAGCCCCGAGAAGAT